>CAJKEB010000037.1 GCA_905198865.1 uncultured Eubacteriales bacterium | reverse complement strand
CATTATATCAATTTATTACATATCTATGACAATAATTGGCAAAAAAGCAAGTCGGTTTGATTTTACTTAACCCGATATTTATGCTTATCCTTGGTCTTGGCAGTTCGCAATACGTTCGTAAAGAGCAGAACTGATAACCGCATAACAATAAAATGGGATTCAGGGGCTTATTCCCTGAATCCCGTTTTTATTCTTCAATTTGTATCGGGCAGTTTTTGTCGTTCTTTGCCGTGTTTACATATTCACGGATAGCGGACTCGACCTGCTCGACCTCTTTCAAAAATTCTCTCGCCGAAACTCTTTGCGCGCCGTTGCCGAGGATTATAAGCTGTTCAGCTCCGTCTGAGGTGGCAACTCTGACTCTGTGCTTCCGGCTCAGCTCATGCGATGTCTTTTCGATATAGGTATCGGCTGTTTCCGCCTCCTTGGTGTATACAACCTTTATGTTATGAACATCCTCAACCTCGCCCTTGTTGCCCTTGACCTTATATGCGTCAAATACGAGAATAACCTCGCACTGACGAAATCCGCGGTAGTTGCATAGCCTGTCGATCAGCCCGCTCCGCGCGTCCTCCAGGCTATGCTCCGCAATTTCCTTGAGTTCGTCCCATGCAAAGATTATGTTATATCCGTCAATCAGCAAATACTCAGGTCCGCCCGGCAGCGGCTTGCTTCTGCGCTTTGTGCCGCCGGGATTACTGTTATGGTTCTTACTGCGTTTTACCGTATCAAGCGCAGTGTACGTGTCACGCTTAATCGGACCGTAGGTACGCTCAAAAATCCTGAGCAGCTCGCTGTCGTCCGCAACACGGCTGATGTATTCCGAAACGCTTTCCTGCGTGACGGGCTTTAAGTCCTCATTGGGATTGAAGCCGCTCTCAACGTGCATATAGTCACGAACCTCATTCCACTTCACGGTAAAGCCTGCGCCATGCGAACAGAACACCGAGTCGGCTGTGTTTTCCAGATCACCATCGCAGTCATAGCCAATCTCCTGTATCACCTCATCGGAGTTATGGCACGGCCGGTAACCCTTAAGGGAGCAGACGAGCCTGCCTCTGCCGCCTGTGTAACCGGTAACCTCCGAAAAGTAGTCACGCATTTCAGACACGGGAGCTGAACCCGAAATCACCGACATCTCACCGCTGAGTTCCGGCTGAGTGAATTCGCCGCACATATTCTGAATATCTGTCATAGCCCTGCCGATATACTCGGCAGGTACTTCAAGCCTAAAGCTGTACCACGGCTCAAGCAGTATGCTCTCCGCCGTTTTCAGACCCTGGCGCACCGCCCTGTAAGTCGCCTGTCTGAAGTCACCGCCCTCTGTGTGCTTCTTGTGCGCACGTCCTGCAATCAGAGTTATCTTCATGTCGGTTATAGGCGAACCGGTCAGAACGCCGAGATGCGTCTTTTCTTCAAGATGTGTCATTATCAGCCTCTGCCAGTTCCGGTCAAGCGCGTCCTCGCTGCAGTTCGTTCTGAACTTAAGACCGCTGCCCGGCTTTCCCGGTTCAAGCATGACATGAACCTCAGCATAGTGTCTGAGCGGTTCATAGTGTCCCACGCCCTCAACAGGCGATGCAATAGTCTCTTTGTACGCAATGCTTCCTTGACCGAAATCAATATCAAGATCAAACCGCTCTTTGATAATACGCCTTAGAACCTCAAGCTGAACCTCGCCCATGAGCTGGACATGTATTTCCTGGAGCTGTTCGTTCCAAATTATATGCAGCTGAGGTTCTTCCTCCTCCAGCTTACGCAGGTTCTTCAATGCGGTATGCAGGTCAGTTCCGTCCTTTATGTCAACGCTGTACGACAGCACCGGCTGCAGAATGTTTGTCTCTGAACACGGTTCAATCCCCAATCCTTCGCCCGGATATGTCGCAGTCAGTCCGGTCACTGCGCACACCGTTCCGGCTTCCGCCTCGTCAGCAGTACGGGACTTTGCTCCGGAATAAATTCTGATTTGGTTAACTTTTTCCGTCCATTCCTCACGGCTGTCGTCTCTTGCAGTCAGCTCGTCCTTAACCTTCAGCGTGCCGCCCGTCACCTTGAGATAGGTCAGCCTCTCACCGCGCTCGTCCTCTGCAATCTTAAAAACCTTCGCTCCGAACTCCTCTGCATACTTCGGACTTATTGTGTACTTATCAAAGATACTAAGGAACCCGTCCACACCGTCAAGCTTAAGCGCAGAGCCGAACCGGCACGGAAAAATCCTTCTGTCAGAAACCGCCTCCGCAAGCTCATCATCGGCAAGCGTGCCGTTTTCCAAAAAGCTCTCCATCAGGCTCTCGCTGCACATTGCCGCCTCTTCCATAAAATCGTTATTCTGCGTATCACTGAAGTCAATACAGCAGTCGCTCAGCTTTTCCTTGAGCTCACCGATAAGCTCCTCTCTGCTCCTTTCGCTTATGTCCATCTTGTTGACAAACAGGAACGTCGGGACATTGTAGCGCACAAGCAGCTCCCAGAGCGTTTCGGTATGGTTCTGTACTCCGTCAGTTCCGCTTATCACAAGGATTGCATAGTCAAGCACCTGAAGCGTGCGCTCGGTCTCGGTCGAAAAGTCGACATGTCCGGGCGTGTCAAGGAGCGTGAACTCGGTATCGTTATAGTTCAGCACTGCCTGCTTTGAAAAAATGGTTATACCCCTGTCACGCTCTATCTTGTTCGTGTCTAAAAACGCGTCGCCGTGGTCGACACGGCCAAGCTTTCTTATCTCACCCGCACGGTACAAAAGACCCTCGGACAGTGTTGTTTTGCCCGAGTCTACGTGGGCAAGTATTCCGGTTACAATTCTTTTCATAATCTATCTGCCAATCTGTCTGTAATATTATTATCTGAATTTATTTTATTCGCTATTTATTTCATTCGCTCAGATAATTATACACTCACAACAGCTGTTTAGCAAGAGGATTTTTACACTAAAATACAGTCTGTTAACATATTTTAAAGCTTAACATATGATATTATGAGGTGAACTAATGTGTTTAAATTTGGTACTACGGGAGACGGAGCCCGATTCAAACGCGCTATGGCGGTTGTTAAGGGAAACTCTGACTTTCCGGATATAAACGGCACGGTTACATTCGTTCAGAAGAAAAACGGAGTTCTGGTGACAGCAAGCATAAGCGGTCTGCCAAAGGGCAGCGCTGAGTCGTGCAGCGACAGGATATTCGGCTTTCATATTCACGAGGGCAATTCCTGCACCGGCAATGCCCAGGACCCCTTCGCAAACGCAAAGACGCACTATAATCCATACGGCTGTGCGCATCCGTTTCATGCGGGAGATTTGCCGCCGCTGTTTGAGAATGACGGGTATGCCTATCTGTCTGTGCTGACTAACAGGTTCAGTATCTCCGAGATAATCGGACGGACAGTTATAATACATGATATGCCTGACGACTTTACCAGTCAGCCGAGCGGAAATTCGGGAACAAAGATTGCCTGCGGTGTTATTTCTGTATTCTAAGCAAACAAAGAGCTGCTGCAAATTTCATGCAGCAGCCCTTTGTTTTGTAATACGGATTATAGTATGATACCCTCTCAGTCGCCTGCGGCGACAGCTCCCCCGGAGGGGGAGCAGTTATTAGGGGCGCTGCCCCTAAAACCCCGAAGTCATCTTTTACATGGATTAATGTGGCTCCACCTTCGTAAAGGTGGTAGTGCAAGCATCGGCAGGCTTGCATAGCAAGCACGTTAGGCGCGCAGGCGTCTGACCTCGCTTAGAGGTCATTTTGCATGATACATATAATACCATGCAAGCATGAGACGGTTGCGCACATGTGACCGAACCTGAAAGGTTCGTATGCGCCATACTAAGCGTTTTCACCAGAAGTAACGAAAGTCAATATCATATTAAATCGCCTTCGGCGAGATGACTGCGCACCTCCGTGTTCGCTGTTTCACAGCTCACCTACCGCAGTTTGCATTTCCACCTTTGCGAAGGTGGAGCATATAAATTATTATTCTACTTCTCCAGAAGCGACTCGCCTGTCATTTCGGCAGGCTTTTCTATGCACATCATGTCAAGAAGTGTCGGCGCAAGGTCAGCAAGACGTCCGTCTTTGAGTTTGACATCGTCTCTGCCGATTAAAATCAGCGGTACAACATTTGTCGTGTGCGCCGTGAACGGCTCGCCTGTCTCATAGTCAATCATCTGGTCTGCGTTGCCGTGGTCAGCTGTGATAAGCGCCTCGCCGCCCATTTCGAGCAGTGCGTCTACCACTCTTCCAACGCATGTATCAACTGTTTCAACAGCCTTAACCGCTGCGTCAAACACGCCGGTGTGTCCAACCATGTCACAGTTTGCAAAGTTCAGAATAACCACATCATACTTTCCGCTTCTGATACGGCTCACTACCTCGTCTGTTACCTCAAACGCGCTCATTTCGGGCTGCAAATCATATGTTGCAACCTTGGGCGAATTAATCAGCGCCCTGTCCTCGCCCTCATACGGCTTTTCAACACCGCCGTTGAAGAAGAACGTAACATGAGCGTACTTCTCGGTCTCTGCAATTCTGAGCTGGGTCATGCCCTTGCTGCTGATATACTCGCCGAATGTGTTGGTGAGGCTTTCAGGCTTGAATGCGACATTGACATTCGGCATTGTTGCGTCGTACTGGGTCATTGTCACAAAGTACGTCTTGAAGAACTCCCTCTCAAAGCCGTCAAAGTTCGGGTCAACGATAGTTCTGGTAATCTCTCTCGCACGGTCGGGTCTGAAGTTGAAGAAGATAACTGAGTCATTCTCCTTAACCGTGCCTACCGGCTTGCCGTCCTTTTCGACAACGCACGGAACAACAAATTCGTCAGTCACGTCGTTGTTATAGCTCTCCTGAATAGCTTCAACAGCACTGTTTGCCTTTGCACCCTCGCCCTTTACGATTGCGTCATAAGCCTTTCCTACTCTCTCCCAGCGATTATCTCTGTCCATTGCGTAGTATCTGCCCATGATTGTTGCAATATCGCCTACGCCTATCTCACGTTCTTTGGCAACAAGCTCCTTTATATACTGCTCAGCAGATGACGGCGGTACGTCACGGCCGTCCAAAAAGCCATGTACATGCACATCTGTCAGACCGTTCTTCTTCGCAAGCTCCAAAAGTCCGTAAAGGTGGTTCTGATGACTGTGAACACCGCCCGGTGAAAGCAGTCCCATAAGGTGCAGCGCACTACCGTGCTTCTTGCAGTTCTCAACTGCGCCTTTGAGTGCCTCGTTCTCAAAAAACGTGCCTTCTTCTATTGCCTTTGTGATACGGGTCAGCTCCTGATATACTATACGTCCCGCTCCGATGTTGGTATGTCCTACCTCCGAGTTGCCCATCTGACCGTCAGGAAGTCCGACATCCATGCCCGATGCGTGAACGATTGACGTAGGACATTCTTTCATATACTTGTCAAGGTTAGGCGTATTCGCCGAATATATGGCATTTCCGTCATGACGGCTGTTCTCGCCGAAGCCGTCCATAATGATAAGTGCATATGGTTTCTTACTCATTTTCCTGTCTCCTTAATTAAATTATTCAGCCGCTTTAACTATAACGGCAAAATCGTCCGGCTTAAGGCTTGCGCCGCCGATAAGTCCGCCGTCAATATTAGGCTTTGAGAGAAGCTCTGCCGCATTGCCTGCGTTCATGCTTCCGCCGTACTGAATTCTTATCTTCTCTGCTGTGTCGCCGCCATACAGCTTTGCGACCGTCTCGCGGATTATTCCGCAAACCTCGTCAGCCTGCTCAGCAGTAGCGGTCTTTCCCGTACCGATTGCCCAGATAGGCTCATAGGCAATAACGACCTTTTCTGCGTCTGCCTTTTCAATGCCCAAAAGCGCAAGCTTAGTCTGGCGGCGTACAGTGTCGTCCATAATTCCGGCTTCACGCTCAGCGAGGCTTTCGCCGACGCAGACAATAGGATTTAGTCCGCCTGCCAAAGCCGCTTTTGTTCTTAAGTTAACGGTCTCGTCCGTCTCGCCGAAATACTGGCGTCTTTCACTGTGACCGATGATAACATATTCAGCACCTATATCTGTGAGCATGCTTGCGGCAATCTCGCCCGTATATGCTCCGCTTTCTTTAAAGTGAACATTCTGACCGCCCACAGCGACATTGCTGCCCTTGACAGCCTCTGCAACGCCCGGAATACAAACGGCGGTCGGACAAACCACAACGTCGCAATTAGCGCCGCTTACCTTCTGTACTATCGCCTCTGCCAAAGCCTTTGCTTCTGACGGAGTCTTGTTCATTTTCCAATTTCCGGCAATAATTTTCTTTCTCATTATATTATCTCCTATATATTTCTATAAATATCAAAAGCATAGGGGAGGATATCCTATCCGCCCCTATAGAGTTTTACACATTAAAACGATTATTTATCGTCAAGTGCAGCGCAGCCCGGAAGAACCTTGCCCTCCAGGAATTCCATTGAAGCGCCGCCGCCTGTTGAGATGTGGCTCATCTTATCGCCGAAGCCCAATGTGTTGACAGCAGCAGCACTATCACCGCCGCCGATGATTGTTGTTGCGTCTGTATCAGCAAGAGCCTGAGCAACCGCAACGGTACCCTTTGCAAGAATGGGGTTCTCAAATACGCCCATAGGTCCGTTCCATACAACAGTCTTTGCCGACTTAACTGTGTCAGCAAACAGCTCTCTTGTCTTTTCGCCGATGTCAAGACCCATCTTGTCAGCCGGGATAGCATTAGACGGAACTGTTTCTACAGCGATTTCAGCATCGATAGGGCTCGGGAACTCAGAAGCAACAACCGTATCAACCGGGAGAAGCATTGTCTTGCCGAGCTTCTCTGCCTTTTCAATCATATCCTTGCAGTAGTCAATCTTATCATCGTCTACCAATGAGGTTCCAACCTCATAGCCCTTTGCCTTAAGGAATGTATAAGCCATACCGCCGCCGATAATAAGTGTGTCGCACTTCTCAAGCAGGGTTGAAATAACATTGAGCTTGTCCGAAACCTTTGCGCCGCCGAGGATGGCAACGAGCGGTCTTACAGGGTTATCAATCGCATTGCCTAAGAAGTCAAGCTCCTTAGCGAGCAGGTAACCCGATACGCACGGGCTTAAGAACTCAGTAACACCAACAGTTGAGCAGTGAGCTCTGTGCGCGCTGCCGAATGCGTCGTTTACAAACATCTCTGCGAGTGAAGCAAGCTCCTCACTGAAATTCTTCTCGTTCTTTGTCTCCTCGGGTCTGAATCTTGTGTTCTGAAGCAGAACAACATCGCCGTCCTGCATATTTGCAACAGCAGCCTTTGCGTTCTCACCGACAACATTGTCATCATCTGCAAAAACAACCTCTTTGCCGAGCTTCTCTGAAAGTCTCTTTGCAACAGGAGCCAAGGAAAGGCTTTCAACAACCTGACCCTTTGGCTTGCCCATATGCGAGCAAAGAATAACCTTTGCGCCGTCAGCTACAAGCTTTTCGATTGTCGGCAAAGCACCGTTTATTCTGGTCTCGTCCGTAATCTTTCCGTCCTTAATCGGAACGTTGAAGTCACAGCGAACCAAAACCTTCTTGCCCTTTACCTGAACGTCATCAACTGTCTTTTTATTCATTTATAAATACCTCCAAAACTGTATAAATGTAAATATAATATAAGTTTAATTATTTTTTAGTTTTAAGCCTACATGACAATTTTAACCTATCAGTACAGATTTATCAAGTATTTTTTAAGAAAATCCATGTCAATTTTTTGTTATTCTTTTATGAATAGTTTGTGAATTGTTTGACAATAAATTTTCCAAGATTTGTATTGACAAAACTTTACACGCGTGTTATACTGAAATAAGTATATGCATTTTTAACAAAGGCATGTAACTTATAACTTTATTTCAGGGAGGGTTCTACTTGAACACTAAATTTAAGACAAAAGACATGGTAATATCCGCATTGCTCATTGCAATAGGAATTCTTATTCCGATGATATTCACGAGTCCTCCGTTTAAGATTCCTGTCGGACCGTATTCCGCAACGCTTATGGCGCATGTTCCGGTTATTATTGCTATGTTTATTTCACCGCTTACAGCTGTACTCACCGCTATCGGAACAACAATAGGTTTTTTTATAACAACTCCTTTAATTGTTGCAGTCAGAGCGGCTTCTCATATAGCTTTTGCTGTAATTGGCGCATATATGTTAAAAAGAGGCTTTAATCTGACAGTAACATGCGGTGTAACCGCACTTATTCACGGTATTTTTGAAGGTATTGTAGTTCTCATATTCTTTGCAACAGGAGCAAGCTCGAATTCTTCATATTCAAACCTTGCAATGATGTGGATTACAATAGGCGGCACAATTGCGCATCATATAGTTGACTATATAATCGCGGTAATTGTCGCAACTGCTCTCTCACGCGCGCATTTGATGCCTGCGCTTCCGCCAATTTTGAGGAATAAGAAAATCGAACAGTAAAATACATAGTTATTTACAAGGGCTGCTGCGATTATTATCGCAGCAGCCCTCGTTTTATATATCATTAATACTTATTTCTCTTGGTATACGTAGTATGCAGAAGCTCATGCGCTTTATGCGAGCCCGGTTTTTCAAAATACTCATTATAGAGCGTTGCCATATCGGGGTTTTCATGACTCTTTCTTATCTTGCTGTTTATGTCCTCGGAATACAGCACCTTTGCACGCTGTGTTCTCACATCGACATCCATCTTGTCACGTGACGGAACGATTGGCTGACCGCCGCCGTTTACGCAGCCGCCGGGACATGCCATGATTTCGACAAAGTGATAATCAGCCTTGCCGGCTCTGATATTTTCAAGGAGCTTTCTCGCATTGCCCAGACCGTGAGCAACAGCAACCTTGACATCAAGACCGCCCATATTAACGGTTGCCTCTTTAATTCCTTCAACACCGCGCACAGCTGTGTATTCTATTTCATCGACCGGTTTGCCGCCGAGAGTATCTGCGGCAGTTCTGAGCGCCGCCTCCATTACTCCGCCTGTTACTCCGAATATTACGCCTGCGCCGCTGGCACGTTCAAACGGAACGTCAAATTCCTCGTCAGGCAGTTTGTCGAACATAATGCCTGCCTGCTTAATCATTCTTGCAAGCTCACGCGTCGATATAACAGCGTCAACGTCACGCAGTGCGTCCACTTCCATCTCCGGTCTGCCTGATTCAAACTTCTTGGCAACGCACGGCATAACCGAAACAACAAACATATTCTTCGGGTCGATACCGTTCTTCTCGGCATAATATGACTTGAGTACTGCGCCGAACATCTGATGCGGCGACTTGCACGATGAAAGATTATCCAAAAAGTCCGGGAAGTAATGCTCACAGAACTTAATCCAGCCGGGGCTGCATGATGTAATCATCGGCAACTTACCGCCGTTCTGCACGCGCTCAATAAGCTCGTTTGCCTCCTCCATTATCGTCAGATCTGCGCCGGTATCCGTATCAAAGGTCTTGTCAAAGCCGAGTCTGCGCAGAGCGGCCGCCATTTTGCCGGTGACGGGAGTTCCCATAGGATAGCCGAACTCCTCGCCCAGACCTGCTCTGACAGCAGGAGCTGTCTGAACAATAACATACTTGTCAGGATCTGCGATTGCGTCCCATACCTCCTGAGTGTTATCCTTCTCACGCAGTGCGCCTGTCGGACACGAAACAATACACTGACCGCAGTTTACACACGCCGTATCGGACAGCGGCTTTTCAAACGCCGTACCGACCCTTGTCTTAAATCCGCGTTCCATTGTGTCGATAACCGCAACCGTCTGAACCTCCTTACACATATTTACGCAGCGGCGGCACAGAACGCACTTTTTGTTGTCTCTTACTATTGAAGGCGATACATCATCGACATCGTGTTCAAGCATTTCACCCTCAAACGAAATGCCCTCAACCCCGAGTTCATCAGCCAAGGTTTGCAGCTCGCACGACTTGTTGCGG
Source organism: uncultured Eubacteriales bacterium (assembly GCA_905198865.1). GTDB lineage: Bacteria > Bacillota > Clostridia > Monoglobales > Monoglobaceae > Monoglobus. The sequence continues at coordinate 7,101 of CAJKEB010000037.1, read as the reverse complement.
ATACAGCTCAGACATTTTCTGTCGTGGTTTGAAAGCAAGAGTTCAAGCGTCAGCTTTCTCTGATTTCTTACCTTCGGAGTGTTTGTCATAACCTCAAGTCCCTCGGACACCGGATAAACACACGCAGCCTGGAGCGCTCTTGCGCCCTTTACTTCTACAATACACATTCTGCAAGAGCCTGTCTTGCTCACATCCTTGAGATAACACAGAGTAGGAATATCAATTCCCGCCTCACGTGCCGCTTCAAGTATAGTATAATCAGCGGGAACACTCATTTCAGCTCCGTTGATTTTTATATTAACATTTTCTGACATATTCTTCGTTCCCTCCTATTTCGATATTGCCTTGAACGGACATTTATCCATACAAGCGCCGCACTTAATACATTTCTCGGTATCAATACTGAACGGACTCTTAACCTCGCCGGAAATAGCTCCGACCGGACACTGTTTTGCACAGAGACCGCAGCCCTTACATTTCTCCGGGTCGATTTCATATTTAGCCAATCCCTTGCACACGTGTGCCGGACAGGTCTTGTCCTTGATATGAGCCTCGTATTCATGTCTGAAATACTTAAGTGTAGACAAAACAGGATTTGGAGCAGTCTGACCGAGACCGCAGAGCGAGCCTGCCTTGATTGCCTCAGCGAGACTTTCAAGTCTGTCAAGATCCTCCATTGTTCCGTTGCCGTCTGTTATCTTGTTGAGAATTTCAAGAAGTCTCTTTGTACCAACACGGCAGGGAGTACACTTACCGCAGGACTCGTCAACTGTAAACTCAAGGAAGAACTTTGCAATATCAACCATACAGTTGTCCTCGTCCATAACGATAAGACCGCCCGAGCCCATCATTGAACCGATAGCCGTCAGCGAATCGTAGTCAATCGGCGTATCAATAAGCTCTGCCGGAATACAGCCGCCCGAAGGGCCTCCAGTCTGAGCTGCCTTGAACTTCTTGCCGTTCGGTATGCCTCCACCGATGTCCTCAATAATCTCACGCAGGGTTGTACCCATAGGAACCTCTACAAGACCGGTATTATTAATCTTTCCGCCGAGAGCGAATACCTTTGTACCCTTGCTCTTTTCTGTTCCGATTGACGCAAACTTCTCTGCGCCCTCTAAAATAATTCTTGGTATATTGGCATACGTCTCTACGTTGTTAAGCAGAGTAGGCTTGCCGAACAAACCCTTTACAGCCGGGAACGGCGGACGCGGACGGGGTTCACCTCTCTTGCCCTCGATTGAGGTCATAAGCGCGGTTTCCTCACCGCAGACAAACGCACCGGCGCCGAGTCTGATTTCCAGATCAAAGTCAAAGCCGCTTTCAAAAATATTCTTGCCCAGCAGTCCGTATTCACGAGCCTGATTAATCGCAATCTGTAATCTCTGAACCGCAATCGGATATTCGGCTCTGATATAGATATAACCCTGGTTTGAGCCTATCGCATAGCCTGCGATTGTCATAGCCTCGATAACTGCATGCGGATCGCCCTCCAGCACGCTTCTGTCCATGAACGCACCGGGGTCGCCCTCATCAGCGTTACAGCAGACATACTTCTGGTCATCAACTGAGTTTGCGGCAAATTGCCACTTAAGTCCCGTCGGGAATCCACCGCCGCCTCTGCCTCTGAGGCCGGAATTCTTAATCTCGTCTATAACCTCCTGCGGCTTCATTTCGGTAAGAGCCTTACCGAGCGCTGCATATCCGTCTCTTGCTATGTATTCATCAATATTTTCAGGGTTGATTACACCGCAGTTTCTAAGGGCGATACGATGCTGCTTCTTATAGAAGTCAACCTCGCCGAGCGATTTAATCTCGTCGCTGCCCTCGTGAACGGATTCATCATAGAGCAGTCTCTGAACAATTCTGCCCTTCAAAAGATGCTCCTCGACTATTTCAGCTACGTCCTCAGGCTTTACCATGCTGTAGAATGCGCCCTCGGGATACACGATTACGACCGGACCCAAGGCGCACAAACCGAAACAACCGGTTTTTACAATCTTGACCTCCTGAGTCAGGTTGTTTTTCTCAAGCTGCTTTTCAAACTCGTCAATAAGCGTCAGGCTGCCGGATGAAGTACAGCCGGTTCCTCCGCAGACGAGAACTTGTGATCTATAAATATTCATTTACTGATTACCTCCAGTCTGAGCTGCGCCAATAGTATACTCGGTAACAGCTCTGCCGTTTACTATATGCTCCGTTACAATTTTTGCAACCTTATCGGGAGTCATTTTGACGTATGTCACCTTTTCCTCACCGGGTCTTAAAACCTCAACGATAGGCTCAAGTCTGCACATACCTATGCAGCCCGTCTGCGAAACGCTTACACCGGACAGATTTCTCTTCTCTATCTCCTGTAAAAATTCATTAAGCACCGGGCGCGCTCCTGCAGCAATACCGCAGGTTGCCATTCCGACAACAATACGCGTCTTATTGCCGTCATCTTCTCTCAGGTTCATCTGGCTCTGAACCTTTTCCCGAATTGCCTTTAACTCTGCCAAACTCTTCATTTTTTGACCTCCAAACTTTATTATAAGCTAAAATTATTTACAAATTTATATACATTATTTTACTTATTATTTTTTTATTTCATCAAGACCCTCTGTGATGTAATCCATGACCCACGAAAGCACATCCGCCGAATCGATGGGGACATCGCCGAGGATATCCTTTATCTTTTTTGTATCAAACTCAAATTCAGCGCCGTTATATCTATGGATATATCTGAAGTCTATCTCAGGACTGCCCGAAAGCAAAGTGATTATTGTTCCGGTAATATCGCCTATCGGCGCTCTGTCTATACTGTCGTATACAAAGGTTGCTGTCACGCAGGTTCCTTTCCCGACCTCAGACTCAATACTTAGAGTTCCGCCCGCCTGATTTGCGGCAAGCTCGAACAGCGGAATTCCCATTCCTACCTTTCTGGTTGTTCTTGTCGTAGTAAACGGATCCTTAACCCGGCCTAAAAGCTCCTCGTTCATTCCGCAGCCATCGTCCGAGATTACTATGGTCAGCAAGTTATCTTTTACATTTTCATCGATAATAATCTCTATCAGATTTGCTTCAGCCTTTACGGAATTTTTAGCAATATCCAGAATATTAAGCGAAAGCTCTTTCATAAATTTCACCGCCTTATATTGTTCGACTTTATACTATTTATCATTGAACAGCTCGTTAACTTGGCTTATGTTCAGAAAGTTAACCGTCTCTGAAATATCCTCCAGATAGTGCGCGTCTGAATTTCTGAGGATCTTATACCCCTTGAGGTCGGGTCTGTTGCTCAGATATTCGTCAACGCTCCGCACATTCTTTGAAAACTCTATCCCGTCAACCGACAAATCATCGGGGATAAAACCCAGATTTGTAAGTATGCTGTATGAATGACGGTCAACGTGAGCCGGAATGAAAATTCCACCAACCTCTCTGACCATATACAGCAGTTCATTCAGCGTAATCGAAGTCGATGAGATAAGCAGCTTATCCTCATAGCCGGCTATATTGTCCCACTCGTCCATAAACGCCTGTTGTCCGAACAGCTCCGGCTTATTCTTTATATCGGGCAAAGCCGCATATACCGCCTCCGCAACCGGCCTGGCTCTGTCAATGCTCGGATAAAGCGTAAGAACGTGAACCGCCTCGGCAGTCTCGACCTCCATACCGGGTATTACACACTGTCCGATACGTTTCCCGACCTTCATTGCTGCCTCGGCGTTGCCGATACTGTTATGATCCGAAACCGCCACAGCGTCAAGCTCCAGGAGCTTTGCCATATTCACAATGTTATTCGGCGTCATATCCATATCGCCGCACGGAGACAAGGCGGAATGAATATGAAAATCATAGCTAATCATTCTGACTGAACTTATAGTAGTCAACACACAGCTCGTAACCCGTCTTGTCGGATTTTAGAATTATAATATCCTGTGAGTCGGCTCTCTTTATGACGTCATCTGCTGCGGAAACGCCTTCTGCAAGCAAGATACACGCCGTATCTGCCAGCGAAGCAACCGCCGCAATGTTTATGTTGTTCATAACGGTTATCCACACATCGCCACTGCCGGCTCTGCCCATAACCCAGCTGAGCAAATCACCTGTGTAGCAGCCGCTTATTTCACGATCCTCAAAATCAGGCTTCGTCAAAAGCTCATAACCGCCGTATTCTATAAATTCCGATACCTTCATCTTTCTGCTCCTTGTTTATATTTTAATATCCGGTTAATCCGAAGAACTTTCAGGGCTTTGCTTTTCTTTATAATAATCCGGCTCCAAGTCCTGAAGCTTCGCTTTCATATTGATTATGCAAAAGCTCTCGTCGGCAAACCCCCGAACTATATCCTCCGCAAGCGCTCTGCATGACGGTGCACCGCAGGAGCCGCAGTCAAGCTTCGGAAGCGAGTCGTATATCTCTTCCAACTCATCCATCATCTCCATCGCCTTGCCAAAATCGTCATTAAGCTGCATTACAGGCTCGTATTTGAGCTTTTGAGTGCATTTCAGCGAAACAGACCCGTCGTTACACGGCGCAGGGGACTTGGGTACATTTTTTGTTATACTCTTAATCTTGTTTTTGGCGACAAATCCGTTTACAACGTTCAGAACGCCGCCCACACATCCGCCAAGACATGCCGAAAGCTCAATAAAGTCAATACCGTAAACCTTATCGTCCTCAATTTCCTCAAGGATTTTTATGACGTTTTCTATTCCGTCAACGGCTATGTAATTCTCTATTCCGGAACCGTCCGCCTCTCCTCCGCTCTTTGACCAATATACTCCGTCCATCGAAGCCTTCATAAGCGGTTCTGGCTCAACGTCGCCCAGAACGGGGAACAGCCTTGCAAACACATCGTTTACGGAAATCGCTCCGCTTATTGACGACTTGTCAAGAGTGAGCGGCGACTTTATGCTTGTCATTTTCGCCGGGCACGGAGTGATGAAAAATACGCCTATCTCCTCATTGCTGAGCCCGGTCTTTTCTGCCGCCTCGTTCCTTGCCAGCTGACCGGCAGCCTCCATAGGCGAAATCAAATCAATGACCTTATCAACCAAATTCGGGAACCTGACCCTTATCAATCTTATAACCGCAGGACATGCGCTGCTTATTACAGGACTGCCGCTGCTTCTGTTTTTGTATATTTCCTTTGTGGCGGCGCTTATGTACTCAGCTCCGCGCGCAACCTCAAACACATTGTCAAAGCCAATCTTTTTAAGCCCGGTGAGTATGACATTAATATCGTTTACATCACTGAACTGTCCGTAGAGTGAGGGTGCCGGCAGAGCAATATTATACTTATACTTTTCAAGCTCGGCAAACGAATCGGTAACCGCACGCTTGGCATGATACGGACAGACTCTGATACATTCGCCGCAGTCTATACAGCGAACCTTTATTATTTTCGCCTTTCCGTCCCTGACTCTTATCGCCTCGGTAGGACATCGTTTTATGCAGTTTGTACAGCCGCGGCACTTGTCTTTATCAAGCGTCACAGAATGAAAGTAAGACATCCTATCACCTCACACATTTATAATAAGCCTGACAGTCGTACCCTTTCCCGGCTCAGTTTCAATCTCCATATCATCGGTATACTTTTTGATATTCGGAAGTCCCATTCCGGCGCCGAAGCCCAGTTCGCGTATCTGTTCGGTCGCAGTGGAATACCCCTCCTGCATTGCCAAATTTATATCCTTTATTCCGGGGCCGTTATCCTTAAATGTAATAATGATTTTATCCTTTAGTATTTCGGTGTCGCAGATTCCGCCGCCGCCATGAATAATAGTATTAATTTCCGCCTCATACATAGCTATGGCAACGCGTCTTATAATATCCGGAGATATACCGAGCTTTTTCAGAAATCTCTTAAAATCACTGGAGGCTTCTCCCGCAATCGAAAAGTCATGACCGTCTATATCATAGTGCTTCCGCATCTTTTCGTCCCTCCAAACCTTTTCCGTAAAGCCTTCCGCATGCAATATACATGGGAAACTCGGTTTTGAGAACAACAATTCCAAGCTCCTTTGCAAGCTCAATTAAGTTTTCAGGCGGAGTTTTGCCGCGAACAAAACAAATCGCTATAATATCCATCATCTCAGCGGTTCTGACAACCTGAAGGTTAACCAGTCCGGTAAGCAGCAGAGACTGATCCTTTACAAATGCCAGAACATCACTCATCATATCGCTGCCGCAGGCGTTATGTATGTCTATGCGTCCAAGCGCCGCGGCATCCTCTCCGGTCAATACCTCGGCCTTAATTGTATCTACGATTTCAGATAATATCATAAAGCTGCTCCTTTTGAGTTAATTATTTATTCTTAATTATATTGTTTGAGTATTCCCTCAACCTGATCAACTGTCAGACGGCCGTGAACATCATCTCCGATTGTCATAACCGGCGCCAGACCGCATGCGCCTATACAGCGCGTTGCGTCAAGCGAGAACTTGCCGTCGTCCGTACATTCGCCGACATCAATACCGAGAATTTCTTTAATCTTCTCAAGAATATCGCCGCTGCCCTTAACATAGCAAGCAGTACCGAGACAAACACCAATCGGATACTGACCCTTAGGATTGAGCGAAAACTGTGTATAGAACGTAACTATACCGTATATTTCCGCCAGGGGAACGTCAAGCCCCTCCGCAATCATAGTTTGTACCTCAATCGGAAGATAGCCATAGATTTCCTGTGCCTCATGCAGAACCGGAATCGTTGCGCCTTTCTGACCCTTGTGCGCCGCAATAACCTCCATCAGCTTTTCTTCCTGCTCTTTTGTTCCCTTAAATGGTATTGCCATTTTGTGATGCCTCCTAAATCCCATAATATAAAAAATAATTAATTCCAAACAAATTATGTGAAAATAATGATTAAAATTCACATTTCAAATAATTATATCACAATATTTACCGCTATGCAACGACAAATTTTTATTTTGTGTTTTAATATTACCAAAAAATTATAAATTTCAGGCATAATTTGCCTGAAGAAAAGTAATGCTGACGCATAAATAATTGCATAAACCGCATGTTTTGCAGTATAAATTATAGTTTGACGAGCAGTTATTGCAAGCTAAGCTTGCAGCCGGAGACCGCCCATGCAATGGGCGGTAATG
>CAJKEB010000036.1 GCA_905198865.1 uncultured Eubacteriales bacterium | reverse complement strand
GTCGGTCTCCGGCTGCAAGCTTAGCTTGCAATAACTCCCCGATAAACTATAATTTGAATTGGGCTGCTGTATTTATTAATTACAGCAGCCTCTTCTGCTTAATATTATATTTTATCTCACCAACATCATATTATTCTCACTATGTCAAGTGCCTGCTTGACGTTATACGTTGAAATATTTCTTCATATTTTTGATGAACAGCTGCCATACGTTTATTTTTTCTACTGTTTCCATAACGGTTATATCAGTCTCAGCGACCTTTGCGCCGTCTATCTTGAATATTACGTTGCCCACCTTCTGACCCTTTTGTACCGGTGCAACGCATGACGACTCAATATTAATTTCAGTTTCTACCTTGTCCTCATTGCCCTTTTTGACAATGAAGTCCGACGAACCGCTGAGTTCAACGGGTACATTGTCGCGCACACCGCTCTGAACCTGTATATTCGGTATCATTTCGATTTTCTCCGCGCCTCTGACTAAGCTGTAGTTGGCAAATCCGAAGTCAAGCAGCTTTGTTGCGCTGCCGAAACGGTCGGCTGTACTGGGCGCGCCGAGGACAACTGCGATAAGCTCCATACCGTTCCTTTCGGCGGACGCTGAGAGGCAGTATTTCGCCTTTTCGGTCGAGCCGGTTTTGAGTCCGTTGGCTCCGTTATAGGACTTAAGCAGCTTATTGGTGTTCGAGAGTCCGAAGGCTCCGTCACGCAGTGTGTCCATCCATGTAGTTGTATATTTGAAAATATCCGTGTGCTTTATCAGCTCGCATGATATTTTTGCTACGTCTCTTGCTGTGCTGTAGTGGTCGTCCGGTTCATCAAGTCCGTTGCAGTTGCAGAAGTGCGTGTTCTCACAGCCGAGAGCGGCGGCCTTTTTGTTCATCATTTCCACAAACGCCTCCTCGCTTCCGGCGACAAATTCCGCCATGGCAACAGCTGCGTCGTTTCCCGATGATATGGCGATTGCCTTGAGCATATCGTCAACGCTCATCTGCTCGCCGGCTTCGAGAAACACCTGCGAACCGCCCATTGACGCCGCGTGTTCGCTTGTGCTGACCATATCGGTATAGCTTATTTTTCCGTTGTCAATCGCTTCCATTATCAGGAGCATTGTCATTGTCTTTGTGACGCTTGCAATCTGCAATCGTTCGTCCGGGTTGAACTCATAGAGTACTGTTCCGCTGACCGGTTCCATGAGAATAGCGGACTTAGCGTTTACAAGCGACGCCGAGACCTCCGTGTCTACCTGAGTATCTGTGTTTTCTGCTGATACGCTGAAAGGCGATATGCTTAAAATAAGAGTTACTGCTATTAACAGCGCTGTTGTTTTTGTTTGCTTTATCATATTTGCCTCCATTTTATTATTTGCTTCTTTGTTATTTTATTATTTTGCTTCCCTCCGTGAGGGAGGTTTTGTATTATAAATTCTTTTTCATGTTTGCGAGTGCGTTCTTTTCAAGTCTTGAAACCTGTGCCTGAGAGATGCCTATTTCTTCGGCAACCTCCATCTGAGTTTTGCCCTGAAAAAACCTGAGGTTGATTATATGTTTTTCTCTGTCGCCGAGGCGGCTTATCGCCTCTTTCAGAGAGATGCTTTCAAGCCATGAGTCATCGATGTTCTTTTCATCTTTAATCTGATCCATTACAAAAACGGCGTCTGCGCCGTCGTGATATACAGGCTCGTGCATGGATACCGGATCCATGATTGCGTCAAGAGCAATGGATACATCCTCCGGCTTCATTGACAGCTCTTTTGCAATTTCGCCTATTGTCGGTTCTTTGCCGTTCTGATTGGTCAGGCGTTCCTTGATTGACAATGCTTTGTATGCCGTGTCACGCATTGAGCGGCTGACCCGAATTGAGTTGTTGTCTCTGAGATAACGCCTGATTTCGCCTATTATCATAGGTACGGCGTAGGTGCTGAACTGTACTCCGTGGTTTGTGTCAAAGTTCTCGACTGCCTTGATAAGTCCGATACATCCAATCTGAAATAAGTCGTCTATGTTTTCGTTTCGGTTCCCGAAGCGTTTCAGTATGCTGAGCACAAGTCTGAGGTTGCCGTATATGAATTTTTGACGTGCGTCACGGTCGCCCTGTTTTATTTTTTCAAAAAGCTCTTGCTTTTCTTTTGCGGAAAGTATCGGAAGCTTTGAGGTATTAACGCCGCAGATTTCCACTTTGTTGTTTCTCATGACTTTGCCTCCTTAATTGTTTTGGGTTGATTGGTTGTATACAGTATTTGCAATCAAAAGAATTATATTCAACCGCTGCCGAAAATTTGAACAAAACAATTTGCAAAGTGCATATACTTGTGGTATAATAATTTATAAGTATTTTAAGTTCTGAGGTGTTGGTATGAAATACAGAAAAATAAAAGATAAAGAGGTTTCCGTGCTCGGTTTGGGCTGTATGCGTCTTGAGACAAAAACAGTAAACGGCAAGGAAGTCATTGACAGAGACGCATTTGAAGAGATGATAAAGTATGCGGTGGATAACGGCGTCAATTATTTTGACACAGCGTATATGTACCACAACGGAGAGAGCGAGATTGCCCTCGGCGATGTGGTGAAAAGACTCGGTATCCGTGATAAGATTTGTATTGCCGACAAGCTTCCGCACTGGAACTTAAACTGTGAGGCTGATGTCGAGCGCCTGATTAACGAGCAGTTTGAAAAGGTTCAGACGGATTATTTCGATTTTTATCTTCTGCACGATATGTCAAGAAAGATCTGGGACGAGAAGATTGTAAAATTCGGCGTTATTGAAAAGCTCCTAAATTACAAGGAGGCCGGAAAGATAAAATACTTCGGATTTTCGTTCCACGATGATCTGGACGCATTTAAATATATAGTAGATTCGTCAGACGGCGTGTTTGACTTCTGCCAGCTCCAGATAAACTATGCGGATGCAGCGGCAGGACATCAGGCAGGGCTTGAAGGTCTTGAATATGCCGAAAGCCATGGCCTCGCCGTGGTTATCATGGAGCCGCTCAAGGGCGGTTATCTGGCTAATACAGCAAAACATGTAAAAGAAGAACTGCCCAAAGGAAAATCCGAGGTTGAATACGCGCTTGACTTCTTGTGGGACAGAAAAGAAGTGACGGTTATTTTGAGCGGAATGGGCAATATGGAGCAGCTTAAGCAAAATATAGAATACGCAAGCCGCAGTGATATCGGAATGCTTTCGGAGGATGAACGGAGCATGCTTATAAGAGCCGGAGAGGTGTTCAATAAGGGTGCGAATGTTCAATGCACCGGCTGTGCCTATTGTATGCCGTGTCCGGCGGGGATTAAGATACCTGAAGTGTTTAAGCTGTATAACCTATGCGCTTCGGTCTATACATGGGAAACGGGGCCGAAGCAGAAGTATGCCAAGCTGGATAAGCACGCAGATGACTGCTTAAAGTGCAGAAAGTGCGAGGGTATGTGTCCGCAGCATTTGAAAATTTCAGAGATAATGGACGAAGTTGCCGAAGCTATGAAATAAGAATAAGTATAAAAATATAATTAACTCAAGATATATATCGCAATTACAAGGAGTGATTTTATGTATTGTAATAATTGCGGAAAGCAATTACCTGACGGTGCAAGATTTTGCACCTCCTGCGGGAAAATGGTGAATAACGGAGCAAGCTCCGGAGTTAATGCGGGATATACATCAGGTCAGACCGTCAACGCCGAGGTTACAAGCGGAGAAAAGAGACTCTGGAAAAAGGAAATCGCATATGCAATAGGTGCGGCAGCGCTTGCGGTGACGATTGTAATATCCTGCGTCAACGCTTTCGGACGTTATACTCAAAGCAAAGAGTCAAGAAATACGCATCAGAGTATAGACGAATACTTCAGTGATGATTATAACGGCGCACAGCCATGGGAATATTTTGATGATGATGACGATTTTTACGGATATTACGGCGGTTACGGAATGTACGGCGGCGGTCAGAGCGGAGGCGGCAGTCAGACTAAACCAAATGTATCGCCTGCGCCCAAGCCGACTGCGGGACCGTGGTGGCCTGCGGACGAAAACGGAAAGTATCCGACCGACGAGGGGTATAAGTGGCCGTCAGGCGATGGAACATATGAGTATTATGCAAATTCGACGATACCCAAGTTTGAGAGTGTGACCGGGGTAAGCCTTAAAAAGTCTGAAACTGAGGACGGAAACACATATTATACCTACGAGATTAATAACGACGCATATAATAAGTATATAGAAGTCCTCAAGGAAAAAGGCTTTAAGCAGTCGGAGTTTGAGGTTAAGGGTCAGAATTCATACGAGAAATATACTCTGGGCGACAGCAATTTCTATGAGTATTTGATTATATATCATATGAATTCCGATAATGAGCTGGTTATAATGGCGTGATCATTTTGTAAATACGTTTGAGCTTTTTACACCTCAATTTGTGCGCACACTTCAATATTATTTGCAGCAAGGGGTTTTAGGGGACAGTGTCCCCTAATTGGCTTGTACCCAATGGGTGCAATGAACAGCGCTCGGGGCGGAGGCGGCTGTGACCGAACCTGAAAGGTTCGTATGCGTAAAACTGAGTGTTGTTATCATAGCGGCCAAAGTCAATAACACTCGTTAGTTGTATAACAGAGCGCAATAGGGTGGGCGAATTAAATTTAAATTACATCTATTGACGTATCAGCATAAAAATGATATTATATTAAAAATATTTTTGAAAGATTATTTTTGGAGGAAAGATTTATGTCAAATTATTCAAATTCAGACAAGGTACTCGATATTCTTCACAATAATTGCAAGCTTTCTCTTGAAGAGATTGCTACAATGGTAAATATTCCTGTTGCCGAGGCCGCCGCCATTATCGATAAGCTCGAAAACGACGGAACAATCTTAGGCTACGGCGCAAAAGTCAACTGGGATAAGGCATCGGGTCCCGAGTCGGTTACCGCATATATCGAACTCCGAGTTACACCGCAGCGCAATGAGGGATTTGACCGTATTGCGGAGCGGATATACCAGTATCCCGAGGTCAAGGCTGTCAATCTTATGAGCGGAGCATATGACTTCGGCATAACCGTTGAAGGCTCAAATATAAAAGAAATTTCTCTGTTTGTTTCTGAGCATCTGGCTCCGATGGAGTCGGTTGTCGGCACGGCGACTCACTTTGTGCTTAAACGCTATAAGTACGACGGCGTTATCTGCGCTAAGCCTGCGCCCGATGAAAGAGAGGTAATTTCATTATGAGTTTAAACGAAAGCACGGGCTTTTGTCCCGAGAAGATGATAAATAATACGGTAAGCAGTATGCCTCCGTCGGGCATCAGACGATTTTTTGACATTGCGGCAGAGATGAAGGACTGCATTTCATTGGGCGTCGGCGAGCCTGATTTTGTTACGCCCTGGCATATCAGAGATGAGGGAATATATTCTCTTGAAAAGGGTCATACGCATTATACGTCAAACGCGGGTCTTAAGGAATTGAGACAGGAAATATGCAATTACATGAAGCGCCGCTTTGATTTGACCTATGACCCGATGAGCCAGGTGGTTGTGACAGTCGGCGGAAGCGAGGCTATAGATTTGTTTATACGCTCAATCGTTGAGCCGGGCGACGAGGTGCTGGTGTGCGAACCCAGCTTCGTCTGCTACAAGCCGATTGTTCAGCTTGCCGGCGGTGTTCCGGTAATTATCGAAACAAAGGCGGAAAACGAATTCCGTCTCACACCTCAGGAGCTTAAGGCGGCGATAACGCCGAAAACTAAGGCGCTGGTTCTGCCGTTCCCGAATAATCCGACCGGAGCGGTGATGACAAGAGACGACCTTGAGGGAATAGCAGAGGTCTTAAGAGGGACTGACATTATGGTCTTGTCCGATGAGATATACGCAGAGCTTACATACAGCAGTAAGCGTCATGTGTCGATTGCGGAAATAGACGGAATGTATGAAAGAACTGTTATTGTCAGCGGATTTTCAAAGGCGTATGCCATGACGGGCTGGCGTCTGGGCTATGCGCTCGGGCATCCTGCGCTTATAAAGGCTATGACAAAGGTTCATCAGTATGCGATAATGTCCGCGCCGACAACTGCGCAGTATGCGGCGATTGAGGCGCTTAAAAACGGTGATGAAGATATCGAAATGATGCGGCGTGAGTATGATTACCGCCGTCAGGTAATAGTCAAGGGCTTTAACTCAATGGGTCTTGACTGCTTCGAGCCGAGAGGCGCGTTTTACTGCTTTCCGTGCATAAAGAGTACAGGTCTTGATTCAAATTCGTTCTGTGAAAAGCTGCTCTATGACAAGAAACTTGCGGTCGTACCCGGCAGCGCATTCGGCGAAAGCGGAGAGGGCTTTATCCGCTGCTCATATGCGTATTCGATAGAGAATATAAACGAGGCACTGAGCAGAATGGAAGCGTTTATCAAAAGCTGCAAATAATGGGTTTCAGGGGACGAAGAGTCCCCTGATTTTTTATTTATAAAGCTCCCCTATATTATTCTTGTATTCCCTGGGCGTCATGCCGTATATTTGCTTGAACGCACGGTTAAAGGTACGCTGACTTGTGAAGCCCGAACAGCCGCAGATGTTGGTTATGCTGTCGCTTGTGCTTCGTATCAGTCCTGCGGCGTATTCTGCCCGTATAAGGGCAAGATAGTTTCGGAAGTTTATCTTTATTTTGTCTGAAAATATGTGTGAGATATAATACTTGCTGACCGAGAATTCCTCAGCAAGAGTGTCAAGCGTTATGTCCTGCTTGAAGTTCTGTCCTATGTAATGCACCATCTTTTGCGTCAGATGTTCCACCGGCGCCCCCGAATTCTTTTTAAGCTCAAGCTTGTCTATCAGCTTTGAAATTATAACAATAGACCAGCCGAGCTTTTCGGCGAAGGCTGAGCATGCTGCAATCTGACGGAACGCAAAGTCTGTCGCTTCGTCAATTCCCGTAATGACCGGAGTTTCGGACTTCATTTCGTTGAGGTCGGGAAAAACTCCGCCGTACAGCTTAGGACTGCTGATTATAAGAACCTCTTCAGTAGAGCGCCGCTCGTTTCTGTAATAATGATGCACGGTGTCGGGGAAAATAATCGCTGCTTGACCAGCTTTGATTTCATAATCCTTACCGTCGATATTCATGTGCTGTCCGTCGGAAAATACATAAACAATCTCAACTTGATCGTGCAGATGCGAGTGAAAGTACAGCTCGCGTGTGTTATGTATAACTGTCAAATCCGACGTCTGAAATTCGTAAAACGGAATCACTTTAATCCATCTCCTTAAATACAAAAAAATACACAGCAATTTTTGACTACTTTTTTTATCATTATGACTTTTATTATAATTCACAAGATGATAAAATACAAGTATTAAATAATTAAATTTAAATTCTAAATAAAGGAGAAATTTTTATGAAAAGCAAAAGATGTCTTGCGCTTATCTTAGCGATTGCGGTTGCAATGTCATGCGTTTTTATTCCGGCATATGCAGCGACCGGCGACGTTAGCTTAAGCGGAGATGATTACGGCACAGTTACGGATAACGCCGACGGCTCAAAGACACTGACCTTCGGAGCTGATTCGATTACAACCAGCGGCGGCGGTGCATTTGGCGCAGACTCGGATAATCCGGGTTATTCAAGACCGGATAACCTCAAGACTGACGGCAGCGGTAAGGCGGTTTTAACCATGCCCGCTGTTGATTTAAACGGATCCGGATATGACAAGATTGACCTTTATGCCGCATGTCAGAAAGATATGGCAATAAGCGTTAAGGTAGGCGAGGTTGAAATCGCAAGCTTTGCAAATGTAAACAACAGTGAGTGGCATACTTACAGAGTAAATACAGAAACACTCAAAACGACGGAAGCAAGCGGTAACGTAACTCTCAATATTACAGGTGCGGCAACTACATGCTGCGGTAACTACGTATATGTAAAGCTCTACAACAGCTCAGCACCTGCGGTTACCAATCCGCCGGCGACAAGTGCGCCTACGGCAACGCCCAAGCCGGTTCCCACTGCTGACCCGAACCTGTTTTATACCATTACAGACACTAAGTTCGGAGCTGACGGAAAGCTGAACGTTACATACTTAAAGAACGAGACCGCACCGCAGAATGCAGTGCTGCTTGCGGCTGTATATTCAGACACAGGCGAGGAGATAATGACAGAATCCAAAAATGTTGCAGTTGACGGCAGCGGTTCTCAGACGCTTGATATTGCACAGCCGGAGAGAGGAATTGTAAAAACCTTCATCTGGGACGGTACCGATTCAATCGTTCCGCTCAGCAATACAAAGAAGATATCGATAAATATCTCAAACGGAGACCCGATATATATGGATACAAGCTATTCGTTTGAAGAACGTGCAGCAGACCTTGTTTCAAGAATGACGCTTGAAGAAAAGGTTGCCCAGCTCGGCTATCAGGCTCCGGCGATTGAAAGACTGGGCGTTAATGCGTACAACTACTGGAAAGAGGCTCTTCACGGTGTTGCAAGGCAGGGTAAGGCAACCTCATTCCCGACAGCGCTTTCACTTTCCAATACATGGAACCGCGACTTGATTTTCAGAGCGGCAGATATTATATCAACCGAGGCGAGAGCCAAGAACAGCAGATATAATCTTTCATACTGGAGCCCGACGGTCAATATGGCACGTGACCCGAGATGGGGCAGAAACGAGGAGACCTACGGCGAGGATCCGTACCTCACAAGTCAGCTCGGCGCTGAGTTTGTAAAGGGTATGCAGGGCGATGACCCGACATATCTCAAGACAATAGCCACACTCAAGCACTTTGCTGCAAACAATAACGAGAAAAACCGCAGCAGCGGCTCGTCTCTCATGACCGAGTTCAATATGAGGAACTACTACGCAAGAGTATTCCAGAACATCACTGAGGAGGTTATGCCCGCTTCGGTAATGTCCTCGTATAATGCAACAACGGTTACCAGAAACGGCTCATACATTTATAACTTTATCCCGTCACTTTCAAACAAATATCTGCTTCAGGATTTGCTCAGACGTAACTGGGGCTTTGACGGATATGTAACAAGTGACTGCGGCGCCGGCGAATATATGCTTAACAACGCTGCATTCAAGACAGGAATGCTCGGCAGCTCTACTTTGCCAAGCGAACAGTATATAGCAGAAATCTATAAGTCCGGTCTTAATGTTGAGTGTAACTTGGGCGGCGGAAACAAGTCTACACTGTACGGTGTTGCCGCTGTTGAAAACGGCTATATGACCGAAGAAGAATTAGAGCATGCGGTATACGAGCTGTTCCTCCAGAGATTCAGAACAGGCGAGTTTGATGACGGGGCAACATATCAGGATATTACATCAAGTGTGCTTGAAAGCGATGCAAATGTAGCTGTTGCGGAGGAAGCAGCAGAGGAGTCATGGGTTCTCCTTAAGAACAACGACAATATACTTCCGCTCGGCAGCGATGTAACTAATGTTGCTGTTGTAGGTAATATGGCGAACACACTGGCTCTTGGCGACTATGCCGGCTCGCCTACCAAGAACACAAAACCGATTGACGGCATCAGAGAGGAGCTCGGCAGCAAGGGTACAGAGGTAAGCTACCTCGGCGAAGTTACCAATGACGAAAAGCTCTTTAATGTTAAGAGTGTAACGCTTGTATTAAGCAACGGAAGCACCAGAGCGGTTGACTTGTCCAAGGCAGAAAATGTATCGGGCATGACATTGTCAGGCACAAGCCTTACAGATGTGACACAGAAAGCCTCAGCAGTAATCAGAAACGTCAACTTCCAGGATGTAGCGACTGTCAGGGTTGAGATGTCAACAGGCAGCAGAATAGGCGGTTCGTTTAACATTGCATACGGAAACGGCGGCCCGACGGTTGCGGCAGTTTCAACTCAGGCAACGGCAGACCTTGACACATATGCAGTATGCAGCGCTGATTACACAGGCGCAGACGGCGGATACAACGGCACAGCTGATATGTATATTTCAGCAAGCCCGACAGTTCTTGACTTCTCAGTTGCAAACTATAAGACGCAGCTTGACGCAGCTGATGTTATCATCGCATACGCAGGAACAGTTCCGAAGCAGGACGGTTTCGGAACAGCTGACGCATCAGAGTCGAAAGACAGAACCGATATAAACCTCCCGACATCACAGGCTCATGTTCAGGCAATCTGCGACGCTTATCCCGGCAAGACAATAGTTGTAATGTCAACGGTTGGCCAGATAAACGTAGAACCGTTTATGGATAAGTGTAAGGCAATCCTCTGGACGTCATACAACGGACAGACGCAGGGTACTGCACTGGGTAAGGTTCTGACCGGTGAAACAAATCCGTCAGGTAAGCTTACTACAACATGGTATAAGAACGCTGATGTAAGCAAGATGGAGCTTGCCGGCGGAACCAAGACCATTAACGGTATCAGCGGAGCTTATACGGATTATAATATTCAGGCAGACGGCACAAATCCGGGTCATACATACCAGTATTACACAAATACACCGGTTTATCCGTTCGGCTACGGCCTCAGCTACACAAGCTTTGAGTATTCAAATGCTGCAATTGATAAGACAAGTGCTGACGCAAACGGAGCGGTTAAGTTCACAGTTGACGTCAAGAACACAGGCACAGCTGCCGGCAAGGATGTTGTACAGCTCTATGTTGCACATCCGGGCGCAGGCACAGGCACAACTCCGGCAAAGCAGCTTAAGGGTTTTGTAAAGACTAAGCTTCTGCAGCCGGGCGAAACAGAGAATGTCACGATTGAGCTTAATGTGAGAGACATGTATCTGTTCGATGAGACAGCTCAGAAGGATATTGTTCCGACAGGAACATACACAGCATATATCGCAAAGAACGCAAGCGATACAGCCATTTCAAAGACATTCAGTGTGACAGGTACACTTGCCTCAACGCTCAAGACAGTAAAGGCTATACCTGACGGTGTATCTCTTAACGGTCTTATATGCGAGGACGGCACGGAGCTTGAATCTGAAACACAGATAAAGGCTAACCTGTCAGCCGTTATGAGTGATGAGGTTGTTTATGACCTTTCAAAGGCTGATGTTAAGTATGAAAGCTCAAATACTGCCGCTGCAACAGTTGACGCAAACGGTACGGTATCATCGGGCGAATATGAGGGTGTTGCAACAATCACCTGTACCGTTACTATTAACGGTGTTTCGGTTTCCGACTCGTTCCCGGTAGTGAACAAGCTCGAAATCAAGCCGAGCGCAAGCGACATCGAGGCTGCACAGGCACAGCTCAAGGCAGCATATGACAAATTGCCCAGGGCTGCATACTCAGACACAAACTGGGCAGAGATAGAGAAGATTTACAGTAACGGTGTCAGCGGAATCAACAGCGCAAGAACCAAAACAGAGCTTGAAACATTGGTTGCTCAGAAGATAAACAACATGAACTCGGTAGTTATGGATAACCTGACACCGAAATACACATTGAGCTCAGTAAATCCGCTGCATATTGACAAGGGTACTATAGATTACCGTGACGGCGGAATACCGATGTATGACGACGCAGTGGGAACCATCACCAATGTAAGTCCGTATACCGGTATTCAGATGCAGGCGTTTGATGAAAACGCAAATCCTGTTGACAATTCAAAGATTGTATGGCAGATTAAGAAGTTCGACAATTCAGTTCGTAAGGTTGCCGATATCGACAGCGAGACCGGCGTGCTTACAGTATACGGAAACGGTATCATTCAGATAACAGCCGCAAATATTGAAGAACTGACCTGCAGAACACTTATGGTTCATGTAAATATGCAGATTGAAGGCGAGTATGCCGACAATGCAAACGGCGCAGACTTGACAGACGCTCAGAGCGGTTCCAGCGGCGGCAATGACGCAGGAAGCACAGGCACTGCATGGATGGAATATAAGTCGGTTAAGCTGTCAAATCTTGAAAGCATTGTTGCAAGATATGCAGGTAAGAATCCGGGCATTATAAATATCAGTCTGGATAAGAATTCAAATTCCGAAAACCTGATTGCAAGCGTAAACGCAGCAGCGACAGGCGCTTGGAATACATGGTCAAGCGCAGAGCTTACCCTGAATTCTGAGACATTGTACAATGCACAGTTAAACGGCTTGCTCGATGAGTACGGCTGCGCAACAATCTATGTTCAGACCAATGGAACAAACCTTGACTACTTCAGACTGAACTATATCGAGAACAACGATGAGGAGCCGTATACAATCAACAAGCTGCTCAACAAGACCGACGGCAGAATTAAGGTTACACTCGGCTACCGCGGAAGTACACTGCCGACAGATGTTACTCTTACAGCAACCATAGCCGGCAAGACTCCTGTGACAACAACAGTCAAGGGTCCGGGCGAGTATGAAATTTCAGCCGGTGCAGCTGAGGGCGAAACCGTGAGCCTGGTTGTAACAGACGCGTCCGGCAAAGCGATTTCACAGACTGTGGATCAGGTATGGTATGCCCCGGTTGACAGTGAGATAGTTGTATATTCGCTCAATAGTAAATATTATGACTATTCGGTTCTGACAGGCGGAAGTGACGGCGTTGCATATACAGATACAGTGAACGGACTCAGCGGCTATGGCTCTTGGGTAAATGCAAACAGTTCGGCTTCGTATGTCTACAGCGATGTAAATGAAAAGACATACTCATATGCCTTTACAAAGGCTTGGCAGGCAGGTGCCGGAAGCACATCAAAACGCTGTCTGTACTTTACGCCGAAAGCGCCGTGTAAGGTAACAGCACTGTTTACCGGCGGCGAAGCTGTCCGCAGTATGACGATTTATCAGAGTGCGGATAATCAGATTACACAGCCGGGTACAGGCTCATTGAAAGACTTCAGTCTGGAGATAACAGACACAACAAAGCCGGTATATGTATACGGCGGAAGCAAGAACAAGCAGCTGTATGCAATAATCGTTGAGTATTACGGTGCTAATCCGTCGGCACAGAGCGATGACAGCGCCGAGGATTATGACAGACCTGTTCAGTTCACAACCTGGAACGGTACGGACGTTGTCCTCACAAAGAACGACCTCACGGGCGAATCAAAGGTCTGGAGGGCGAATATAGACGGCTCACGCACACAGCTCAGCACAGAATATTTCTACGAAGCTGATGTTTCGTATAGCTACAATGACAAGTACACTATCAACAAGCTGGCAGAGTACAAGGACAGACTTTATGCGGGCTGTGACAACGGCTTGGTAATCGTGTTCACCGACTGCATGAAGTGCTACAAGCTCAAAAAGGCAGCCGATATTGACATCAAGGACATGAGCATAGTCGGCGATGTTATGTACGCAACGGACGGAACAACAGATGTTCAAATCCTGATGAGCACAATCGGCGGCGACTCAATCGAGGCTGACGAGGCAAGCGTTCTGGTACAGAACGGCGCAGTTCTGGTCGACGTTCGCTCGGTCGAGGAGTTTGCCGAGAAGTCAGTTGAAGGCTCGGTCAATATCTCGGTCGACACAATCGAAACGGGTCTTGCCGGATATGACAAAGACACAGTTTTGATTTTCTATTGTGCCGCAGGCGCCAGAGCCGCAACAGCAGTAGAAAAGGCAAAGGCAATGGGCTTCACGAACGTATATAACCTCGGAAGCATAGATAAGTTAATATAAGCTGAGGCTCCCGCATTTGCGGGAGCCTTTCAAAATAGGCTCCCACTCCGGGGGGAGCTGAATGTGTGACCGCAATCTTTGATTGCGTATGCACGACCGAAGCGTTTGTGCCATAGTAACCAAAGTCAATAACACACCTAAGTTGCGCTGAATATGTGACCGAAGCGTTTGATTAACCGTAGAGGCGGATACTATCCGCCCGCGGGCGGCTTTGCGGTTAAAAATTGCGGTCGCAATACTTGACATATACCCCATATGGGTATATAATATAAATACCCCACAGGGGTATACCAAGCAAAGAAAGGTGAAAATCATGGAAAATTGCAGAGAGTGCTGCAAAAAGACAAAAGAGCGCTCCGAGGAGGAATACAAGAGCCTGATTAACCGACTGAACCGAATAGAAGGTCAGATTCGGGGGATAAAGGGCATGGTTGAAAAAAGTGCATACTGCACGGATATAATTATTCAGGTTGCTGCGGCAAATGCGGCGCTTAACGCCTTTAACCGAGAACTTCTCGCCAATCATATCAGAACCTGCGTTGCCCGAGATATACGAGAGGGTAAGGACGATGTCATTGACGAGCTTGTTGACACAATGCAGAAATTGATGAAGTAGCCTGCAATGAGCTTATAATAATTCAAAAGGAAGCGCAGAATAAAACAAAAAATATGGCTTAAGGAGCAACAGTAAAAATGGAACAGTATAATATAACAGGCATGAGCTGTGCGGCGTGCAGCACTCGTGTTGAAAAGGCGGTGTCAGAGGTTCCCGGAGTGACTTCGTGTTCGGTCAGTCTGCTGACAAATTCGATGGGCGTTGAGGGGATCGCCTCCGCCGCTGAAATAATCGCTGCGGTTGAGGCGGCGGGCTACGGCGCGTCAAAAAAGGGCGCAGACGCTCAAAACAGATCGGGCTTAGCTGATGACGATGCGCTGACCGACCGTGAGACCCCTGCGCTAAGGCGCCGTCTGTTTGCGTCGCTCGGCTTTTTGATAGTGCTGATGTACCTGTCGATGGGACACATGATGTGGAACTGGCCTCTGCCGGCGTTTATGGCGGATAACCATGTTGCTATGGGCTTGGTTCAGCTTCTCCTGACTGCTGTAATAATGGTTATCAATCAAAAGTTCTTTATCAGCGGCTTCAAGAGCCTGTGGCACAGAGCGCCGAATATGGACACTCTTGTTGCGCTCGGCGCAGGAGCAGCGTTTGTGTACAGCACATACGCGTTGTTCGCAATGACTGACGCGCAGGTGAAGGGCGATATGACTTCGGTCATGATGTATATGCATGAATTCTACTTTGAGTCCGCGGCAATGATTCTGACCTTGATTACTGTCGGAAAGATGCTTGAGGCATACTCAAAGGGCAAGACGACAAACGCGCTTAAGTCCCTTATGAAGCTTGCACCGAAAACCGCAACGATAATTCAGGACGGAGCTGAAACAGTTGTCCCGATTGAGCAGGTCAAAAAAGGCGATGTGTTTGTAGTGCGTCCGGGTGAAAATATCCCGGTCGACGGTGTTATCATAGAGGGCAGCAGCGCAGTGGACGAGTCCGCACTGACCGGAGAGAGTATACCGGTCGATAAGTCGGCAGGCGACAGCGTATCGGCTGCAACGACCAACCATGCAGGCTTTATCCGCTGCGAGGCAACCAAGGTCGGCGAGGATACTACGCTGTCGCAGATTATACGTATGGTGAGTGACGCTGCTGCAACCAAAGCACCTATCGCCAAGGTTGCGGATAAGGTGTCGGGCGTTTTCGTTCCGGCGGTTATAGCTATTGCTGTGATAACAACATTAGTCTGGCTGCTGACAGGTCAGACTATAGGCTTTGCCCTGGCGCGGGGCATATCGGTGCTTGTTATAAGCTGTCCGTGCGCGCTCGGACTGGCAACACCTGTGGCAATTATGGTAGGCAACGGAAAAGGCGCAAAGACCGGTATTTTGTTTAAGACCTCCGCTTCGCTTGAGGAGGCCGGAAAGGTCAGCATTATGGCACTTGACAAGACCGGAACCATAACGGTCGGAGAACCAAAGGTAACCGATATAATAACCGCAGAGGGCATCTCTGAGGACGAACTGCTCAGGACAGCGTACGCTCTTGAAAACAAAAGCGAGCATCCGCTTGCCGGGGCGATTATTAATGAAGCCGCCGAAAGACTGCCAAGTACGTACGATATTTCAGAGGTTTCGGAGTTCAAAGCGCTTCCGGGCAACGGTCTGACAGCAGTGCTTGACGGAAAAGAGCTGTGCGGCGGTAATTTTGAGTTTATCAGCGGCAAGGCGAAAATTCCGCAGTCGATAAAAGTTAAAGCGGAATCGCTTGCGGAAATGGGAAAAACTCCGCTGTTTTTCAGCAGAGACAGTGAGCTGATCGGTGTTATCGCCGTTGCTGATGTGATAAAGAAGGACAGTCCGCAGGCGGTCAGAGAGCTTGAGAATATGGGAATTCATGTAGTCATGCTGACCGGTGACAATCAGCGTACCGCCGAGGCGATAGGCAGACAGGCAGGCGTGCGTGAGGTTATTGCCGGCGTATTGCCGAGCGGTAAGGAGAGCGTGATACGGTCGCTTAAAGAAAGAGGCAGGGTTGCAATGGTTGGCGACGGCATTAATGACGCGCCGGCGCTTACACGGGCAGATATAGGTATTGCCATAGGCGCCGGAACGGATATTGCAATCGATGCGGCGGATGTTGTGCTGATGAACAGCCGTCTGAGCGATGTTCCGGCTGCAATCAGACTCAGCCGTGCCACGCTTAAAAATATCCACGAAAACCTGTTCTGGGCATTTATATATAACGTAATAGGTATTCCGCTTGCTGCCGGAGTGTTTATAGGTATATTGGGCTGGAAGCTGAACCCGATGTTCGGCGCGGCGGCAATGAGCCTGTCGAGCTTTTGCGTGGTGACAAACGCTTTGCGTCTGAACCTTGTCAATATACACGATTCAAGAAAAGACAGAAAAATCAAATCAAACAAAACTAAAGATAAAAAGGAGAGCAATACAATGCAAAAGACGATCAGAATTGAAGGAATGATGTGCGGTCACTGCGAGGCGAGAGTCAAAAAGTGCCTTGAAGAACTGCCAACTGTCACTCAGGCGGAGGTCAGCCACGAAAAAGGTACGGCAGTAGTCATGCTGAGCGCAGATACTCCCGATGAAGTATTAAAGAACGCAGTAGAGGAACAGGGTTATAAGGTGTTATAAAATTTAGTAAAATTGTTTTTAAAGAAGACGGCTGTTGCAATTAATAAAATGCAGCAGCCTATTTTTATGGATTACAGTTTCCGCAAGGCAAATAACCGGTGCTTATAGCTCCATCACGGCTTGAAAACTCAATACGGTTTTTAATTGCCGGCAGCGTCCGGCAATCAAAGCAGTGAAATATTTTTGAAGTTTTGTTTGCGATGTATTTCGTGTATTCAGCTCCTGTTTCTGAATATATTTCTTTAGTCTGTATGTCCGCATCATTTTCAGTAATGCTTTCTGATGTGTCTGTTATTACTTCACTTTTCGCAGTCGCAGGCGGCAGATATTGACTTTTCTGATCTTGCTCCGCCGCACAACTTGTAAGAAGAAATGCGCATATTAGTATTAAGTATAGTATTACATAAATTTTCTTCATTGGAAATCTCCCGTATTGGATAAAGTGTTTATAAATCATAATATGACTTATTCTTTTGTTTCATAATATGATTATACTCAATATATTGAGTATTGTCAAGAATATAAGTATGATAATATATGTTTGGTGATAAAGATGATTAGCTACAAGCCGTTTTATGATACGCTCTTGAAAAAAGGGATAACAGAATATCATATGATTTTTAAAGAGGGGTTTTCGGCAAACACACTCCATCGTATAAAACACGGAAAGGCTATAAGTACAAAAACATTAGACGCTCTTTGTTATGTGCTTGACTGCGAAGTTGCGGATATAATTAAACATGTAAAGGAATAATATATAATCGCCTTATGCTTGGTTAAAATCAAGCGTAAGGCGATAGTTTTATTCTGAATAAACAGATGTTTTTAAGATTACAAATTATAGTTTAAATTAATAAAGCCAGACCCAGTTCCGCTTTTCACAACACATCTTAGGCGTGTTATTGACTTTACTAGCTAC
>CAJKEB010000035.1 GCA_905198865.1 uncultured Eubacteriales bacterium | reverse complement strand
GGAGACACGATAGAGCGCTCGGGGCGGAGGCGGCGAGCGCAATAGGGTGGGCGAATAATACTTACAAACTACAATTTGTTTTACGCAACAAAGTCTGCTGTAATTATGTTGCCGACACAGCGGGCATATAATTAACAGATAAAATTAACTATTAACCGAATTTCAAAATTTCAAATTTCTGAAAAAAGTGCTTGACAAATAATTTTGAATTTGATATACTATATCGGTAACCGCGCAGAAGGGGTTTGAGAAGTCGGATTTTACGCACCTCAATGGCGAGTCTTGGGTAATAGGAGGTATT
Source organism: uncultured Eubacteriales bacterium (assembly GCA_905198865.1). Lineage (GTDB taxonomy): Bacteria > Bacillota > Clostridia > Monoglobales > Monoglobaceae > Monoglobus. Next base: position 19,152 of record CAJKEB010000035.1, on the reverse strand, counting down.
ACGATATGTACGCAGTTATTGAAACAGGCGGTAAGCAGTATAAGGTTGAGCAGGGCGATACAGTTTTTATTGAAAAGCTCGATGTTCAGGAAGGCGAAACCGTTACATTTGATAAAGTCCTGATTGTCGGCGGCGATGACGTTAAGGTCGGCGCTCCGTATGTTGACGGTGCAAGCGTTACAGCAACAGTTGCTAAGAACGGTAAGTCAAAGAAGATTATCGTTTATAAGTATAAGCCGAAGAAGCACTATCACAAGAAGCAGGGACACAGACAACCGTATACAAAGGTTGAGATTACAGCTATCAATGCGTAGGCATTGGTTTTAATTAATTTCGATAGCAAGGAGTGAAAAAGAATGGCTCATAAGAAAGGTATGGGTAGTACCAAAAACGGAAGAGATTCCGAGTCCAAGCGCCTTGGCGTAAAGAAGGGCGACGGTCAGCCCGTTCTCGCAGGTAATATCCTGGTTAGACAGAGAGGAACAAAAATTTACCCCGGACTTAATGTTAAGAAGGGTAGCGATGACACACTCTTCGCTCTTATCGACGGAAGAGTTAAGTTTGAACGTAAGGGCAGAGATAAGAAACAGGTTTCTGTTTACGAAATTGCTCAGTAGTTCTTTTATTCAGACGTATCAGGGGTGGACAAAGTCCACTCCTTTTGTTTTTTGGATATACTAATTGCAAAAGGAGGCGTAATATATGTTTTCTGACAGCGCAAAAATCTATATCAAAGCCGGCGACGGCGGCGACGGCGCAGTGACGTTCCACCGCGAAAAGTATGTTGCCGCAGGCGGTCCGGACGGCGGTGACGGCGGCAAGGGCGGCAATGTGGTATTTGTAGCAGACAAGAATATAAACACCTTGATAAACTTCCGCCACAAGCGCAAGTATATTGCCGAAAACGGCGGCAGCGGCCGAGACGCAAAGCGGAATGGCAAGAACGGCGAGCATCTGTATGTTCATGTTCCGGTCGGAACAATCGTGCGTGACGCTGCTACCGGGCTTGTTATCTGCGACCTCAAGCACGACGGCGAGGAATTTGTTGTTGCCAAAGGCGGCATAGGCGGCTGGGGCAATACCCACTTTGCGACCGCGGTTCGTCAGGTTCCGAAGTTCTCAAAGCCCGGCGGCCCCGGTGATGAGCGCGAGGTTCTGCTTGAACTCAAATTGATTGCAGACGTGGGTCTGCTCGGCTTTCCTAATGTCGGCAAATCTACCTTTCTGTCAATCGTCAGTGACGCAAAGCCGAAAATCGCAAACTATCACTTTACAACTCTCCAGCCTAATCTGGGCGTTGTATCAATGGGTGATGAAAATTCGTTTGTGATTGCCGATATACCCGGAATTATCGAAGGCGCGCATGAGGGTGTCGGTCTCGGTCACGAGTTCCTTCGCCATGTGGAGCGTACAAAGCTGCTGCTTCATATTGTAGATGTGTCGGGCGTAGAGGGCAGAGACCCGATTGAGGACTTCGACACTATTAACCGTGAGCTTAAGCTGTACAGCGAAAAGCTGGCGGACAAGCGTCAGATTGTTCTTGCCAACAAGTCGGATATACCCGGATTTGAGGATAACTATGCGGTTTTCAAAGCCGAGTTGGAGGAGAGGGGATATAAGGTGTTCCCAATCTCCGCCGCAACCAAGCAGGGAATAAGCGAGGTGCTTAATTACACATATGAGATGCTTACCAAAATCCCTGATGAGGAGTTTGAAGAAGAATACGAGATGCTCGACCTTGAGGCAGACAGGCTCCGTGACGAAACGATTGAGGTGTATGTCGAGGACGGAGTATACCATGTCGAGGGCAGACGCGCACAGTTTATCGTAGGTTCGACAAATATGGACGACTATGAATCGTTGCAGTATTTCCAGCGTTCGCTTATCAAGAGCGGTATAATCAGAAAGCTGAAAGAAGCCGGAATTCAGGACGGTGACCCGGTCGAGATTTACGGCTGTGAGTTCGACTATGTGGAGTAGGACTTGCGGTAAGATTGTTTAAGAATAGAATTGATACAGGAGATAAGATGATGCAAAGGATTGCAAAGTTTGAAAAGGTCAGCTTTGAGCAGTTCCTCGAAGGCTGGACCAACTGCTTCGGTGAGACGCCGGAGGCAGAGGTGAAGAGTATTTATGATGAGATAAAGCTGCCAAAGCGCGCAACATCAGGCAGTGCCGGCTATGATTTTTATTCAACAACGGATTTTGAGCTGCCGCCCGGTGAGACGATTATGATTCCGACAGGAATAAGAGCAAAAATCGATAACGGCTGGGTGCTGTGTCTATTTCCGAGGAGCGGACTGGGCTTTAAGTTCAGACTTCAGCTCAACAACACAGTCGGAATTATTGACAGCGACTACTATAATTCCGATAACGAGGGGCATATTTTTGTCAAGCTGACAAACGATACAAATGTGAACAAGACGGTGAAGCTGAGCCGGGGCGACGGATTTGTGCAGGGCTTGTTCATGCCGTTCGGCATAACCATGGATGACGAAGCCGACGGAGTAAGAAACGGTGGGTTTGGTAGTACCGGTAAGGCTTAGTAATGACTTTAGCTGTTTTGGCGCATACGCTTGGTTTGGCGTATACGCACTTGCTCCGCAAGTCCGGTCACAGGTAGTACCAGTAAGGCTTAATATTGACTTTATCCGGTTTAGCGGAAGCACTTGGTTTGGCGTAATACGTACTTGCTCCGCAAGTCCGGTCACAGGAAGCACTAGTAAGGCTTAGTAATGACGCATTAAAATAATATCGATAAGTATTGACATTTTGGATAAATAAAGCTATAATAGAAACAGAAAGAAATGGTAACCGTTTTTTACCGGTTAGCCAAAATATCAGTGCAATATAGCCGTGTTCTTTGGCCGAGAAACGGCTATATTGCTTTTATGGACACTATTATGTAAAATATAATAACAGCAACCGCTATTTTAAGTAGTCTGTTCCACATAAGCATACCTCCTTGTGCATATAAGCATTCACCTATATGTCAGGATGGCTAACCGCTCTTGTATATCCTTTCGATCCGGACGCATATGCGCCAAAATTATACAATGCATTACAATAAATGTCAAATTACAAGTTATTATCAATTTAGCAACAATAGGCTGATAGCTTTGCAGGCTGTGGAGGTTGGTTATGACAGCGAAGGCGGGCATTCATACGCAATAATTACAGACAACAGAGTTCTGATGTCGCTGTTGGAAATTCTGATATGGCAAAAAACAGCATGCTAAATAACGCAACGCAAAAAGCTCCGACAATGAAGCGGAGCTTTTTTGTTCTACCATATTGATAATCTATCCTCCGGGGCGCGGTACATTCCGTTGCCCGGACTGATTTTGTATAGGTTCAGGAACTGTTCGAAGTTCGAGAGTACCATATTTACTCTGACTTTGTTCGGTGAGTGTTCATCGGTAATAAGAAGTATTTTTGAATATTCATCTGTTATGACGCAGCGGTATGTGCGGGCATAGGTCTTGAAGAGTTCGTCAAGATTTGGATTGCTCTCACCTGCAATGTCAAGAATACACGCCATTGCGCCAATGTCTGCGATGTTTTCACTGAGCGTCATTTTTCCGTCTACAAAGTAACCCTCCATAAGCTGAACCTTGTCGTATTCGGTGATAAATTTTTTGCAGATTTCGTTAAATGCGGCGAAGTCTTCAGCTTTCCACCAGTCGTTTAAGTTTCCGTTTTTGTCAAACTGAGAACCTACGTTGTCAAATGCGTGGGTAATTTCGTGAGCAATTATGCTGCCTATTCCGCCGAGGTTTGATTCAAAGCTCAGATTCGGACTGTAATATGGTGCCTGGAGTATTCCTGCTGGGATTACAATACAGTTGTTCGCCCTGTCATAGTAGGCGTTGACAGACTGCGGAGCAAGCGTCCAGCTCTCCTTATTGACCGGTATGCTTTCGTTTATCAGCGTGGTATTCTGAGCGTTTATAAGCTTGTTATAGTCGGTCAGATATTCCATAAGGCTGCCGCCATCGTCTATGCTTCTGACATTGAAGTCATGGTTTGTGTAATTAATAAGATAATCAGGATAGCCTATTCTGACCGAGATTGATTCAAGCTTTTCGACTGCAACCTCTTTTGTGTCGTCACTCAGCCACGAGAGATTCATTATTCGCTTTTCAAATGTCCCGATTATCAGATTTGCCAAATCCTCAATCTGCTTTTTAGAGTCCGCCGAGAAATATCTGGATATGTATTCCTGGCCGACTTCAAGCGCAAGCAGTGATTGGGTTATTGTGACGGCGTATGCGTCAGGGGTAAGGTTTGATACCGTTCCGCTCATACCGTCGATGTAATTCTGATACACCTGAAACATCTCTCTGCTCAGATACAGTGATGAATAGTCGAGCAGCGCCGCTCTCAGATAGTTCTTGAGCGTTCTGATATTTGTTCCGTCCAGAACCTGATTAATAGTCTTGGCAAGCTCTGTATCAAATACAACCACGCTGTCGGTTTTTGTATAGCCGAGCGAGTTGATATAAGCAATAATATTTATGTTGGCAAACAGCTTTGAAAGACTGTGTTTGTCATAAACGTTATAAATATCCGCAGGATTGTCCCAGTCCGCACTGTTCATGCTGGCATTGCCGAGCTTAACGCAGAGATTTGTCACTGATATGGCGTTATCCTCGGCTTCTGCCGCAGACTGTCCGCTTATCATGAACAGCGAACGGATATAGTTTGTGTACAGATTTATTGTATCCCGGTGTTCGCCGCTCTTGATGACCTCCGGGGTTACCCCTGTGTAGCATGACTCGAATGAGAGTGAATATTTGGTGGAATCCTTGAAGTCGTTATTGACCGTGATTGGAAGGAGAGTGTGTATGCCGTTTTTTTCGAGCTCAGCCATCACAGTCATAAAGTCGTTTACTGTTCGGATATCATCAATTGCTTCAAGATACGGACGTATCGGTTCCATGCCCAGCTCGTCACGATACTTGACGTTTGCAGCTGCACGGTATACGTCGAGTATTTTTTGTTCGTTGCTGCCGTAAGCCGGCTCTTTGCCTATATAATAGTCAGTCGTTATTTCGCCTATTATCTTCTGTATACGATAGGCATTGCTCTGGGAAATCTGTTCGATATTCGACCATTTTGCATATCCTTCGGGAAGCGACGTTTCTGCAAGCCATTGTTCGTTTACATAGGAATAATAGTCATTTTTGTAAAGATTTCCGTAGGGCAGGGAATTTTGGTATTCCAAAAGTCTGTCGTATACAATGTATACCTGCTCATACGTCATAAAGTCATATGAACCGAGCGTTCCGTCTCCGTAACCGTTTACGAGTCCGGCGTTTTTCAGGCGCAGTATTTCTGATTTTGCCCAGTCGGGAACATCGCTGAAAAAGTCGGCATCCCCGTTTTCAGCGTTGGGCAGTTCACTTTGCGACAATACACGGCTGATAATGGCGAAGGTCTCCACACGGGTGATATAGTCGTTTGGGTGAATCCCTGCGTCATCAGATCCGTTTATTGCACCCAGAGATACTGCAAGACCGAGACTGTTATAATAAATCGGGTCAATATCGGCATAGTCCGAAAACACAGTTAAATCTGCCGGCATTACCGCTTTCATCTCGTCACCGAGACAGCTTATAAGAATGTATACAGCCTGAGCACGAGTTACATTTTCATCAAAGTTAAGTCCAATATTAGCCGTACTTGAATCCGAATAGTTCAAATCTCCCGAGGTGTCAAGCGGTTCGTCTGACGGCTCAGATTGCCTCGGTGCAGGGTTTATCTCGAGACGTGACGGAAGCTCTGCGTTTCTAATGGGTGACGCTGATACAGAAAAAGGAGCTGACAGAACTATGCAAAAGATTAATGCCTGAATGAATGCAATTATTCTTTTCATATTCGATCAACTCCTTGTCGTCAGAACAGACTGCGCTTGCTTCATCCTTGTTAAAACCAAGAATATGATTATTGTGCACAACTTAGTTATTTATTGACATTACCTACGTTGTTGTAAACACTTAATTTGAGCATACCACATCAAAGATGTGGGTCACAACTCCGTCTGTTCTTCCTCTCAAATCGAAGCGCACGGCTTCGATTTGTATATATACTTTGAAAAATTAGATTGTACCCTCTCCGGGGTCAAAAGCCTTAGTCCTTCTTTGCTGATATGCGGTTAATGGCGCTGATGAGAGCGATGATTGATGCGTTAATTATATCATCATGAATACCTACGCCCCAGGTAACATTGCCGTATGCGTCCGAAAGACCGATATAAGCGCACGCCTTTGAGTTTGAACCGGTACTGATGGCGTGTTCTTCATATGTTTCGATTGTGTATTTGCTAAGCAGAGCATCGCGGAATGCGTTTGTTGCCGCGTCAAGACGGCCGTTTCCGCTTCCTGTCAGAACTTTCCGCTCACCGTTCATTTCAAGCGTGACATGAGCAATAATTCCGTCCTTCTGCTCAAAGTGCGCTTCAAGCATCTTTAATGGACTTTCTATATTTATGTAGTTATCCTTGAAAATATTAAAGATTTCATCTGGCTGAAGCTCCTTGTGGAGATGGTCGGAAACTCCCTTTACCATATAACCGAAGTCCTCGCGCATCTTCTTCGGGATATTGTATCCGAACCTTTGTTCCATGAGGTAGCCAATACCACCCTTGCCGGACTGGCTGTTTATGCGGATAACGTCGCCCTCATATTCACGGCCGAGGTCTTTGGGGTCGAGAGGGAGATACGGAACAGTCCATGTGTCGTCGCATGAATCCTCGCGGCACTTCATACCCTTTGCAATTGCGTCCTGGTGCGAACCGCTGAATGCGGCAAAGACTAGCTTTCCGCCGTATGGCTGACGGGGGTCAACCTTCATGCCGGTGAGTCGCTCATACGTAGATACCACTTCGGGCATATTCGAGAAGTCAAGACCCGGGTCAACACCGTGCGAGAACATATTGAGTGCGAGTGTTACTATATCGACATTTCCGGTTCTTTCGCCGTTTCCGAACAGAGTACCCTCAACACGGTCAGCTCCTGCGAGAAGTCCAAGCTCTGTATCAGCAACGCCGCAGCCGCGGTCGTTATGCGGATGAAGCGAGATGATAACGCTGTCACGGCGGTTCATGTTCTCGCTCATGTATTCAACCTGGCTTGCGTATACGTGCGGAAGCGACATTTCAACAGTGACAGGAAGATTGATAATAACCTTTTTGTCGGGAGTCGGCTCCCACACATCGATTACCGCATTGCAGACCTCAAGAGCGTATTCGGGTTCCGTACCCGTAAAGCTTTCGGGGCTGTATTCGAATCTGAAGTTGCCGTCTGTCTCGTCTGCGAGACGCTTAAGAAGCTGCGCGCCCTCAACTGCGATTTTCTTGATTTCTTCTTTTGATTTCTTAAACACCTGCTCACGCTGTGCAACCGATGTGGAATTGTAAACGTGAACGATTGCCTGCTTTGCGCCGTCAAGCGCTTCAAAGGTCTTTTTGATAATATGTTCGCGTGCCTGAGTCAGTACCTGAATAGTGACATCGTCAGGGATTAAGTTATCTTCAATCAGTCTGCGGAGAAAGAGATACTCCGTCTCGGACGCAGCCGGAAAACCGACTTCGATTTCTTTAAAGCCAAGCTTGCAGAGATATACAAAAAACTCCAACTTCTCATCTAGGCTCATAGGCACCACTAACGCTTGATTTCCGTCTCTAAGGTCGACGCTGCACCACACAGGAGCCTTGTCAATAGCATCCTTTTCTGTCCATTTTAAAGATTTTACGGGCGGCATAAAATAGCCTTTTTTATACTTGTTAAAGTTCCTCATTTATAACCCTTCCTCCTTTCAAAATTATTTTGATTCTCCGGCTGGATTGCCGTATTTGCGGCAGCGAAAAATCAATTACTGAAAAATTATACTGAAACTCTAACTCAGCGGTCTGAAACATTTAATATTTCATTTTTCGCTAAGAACCTAATTATAGCATAATTGGTTTAGTTTTGCAACACATATTTTTTGAATAATGCTCTTTTGTATAAAATGTATACTGTAACATATAAAAAAGCTAATTTGATTTATCAATACATAAATGAGTAAAAAGTTTTGCGGTAAAATTATAGTTTATGCGTGAATTATTCGCCCACCCTATTGCGCTCGCCGCCTCCGCCCCGAGCGCTCTATCTTGTCTCCTTTCAGGAGACGCGATTTAGGGGATTTCATCCCCTAAAACCCCTGACTTCGGGGTCTTAGGGGCAGCGCCCCTAATAACGGCTTCCCCGGAGGGGAAGATGTTACCCGCCCGGGTCTGGCTGTGACCGGACTTGCGGAGCAAGTTCGTATGCACCATATCAAGCGATTTTTCCGTAGCTAGTAAAGTCAATAACACGCCTAAGATGTGTTGTGAAAAGCGGAACTGGGCTAGGCTTTATTAAGTCAAACTATAATTTAACATATATACTCCATTTTTTGAATGTCATACAAATTCAAGTTCAAATCACACTTGTTCAAAATAATACTTATCGATTAAGTCGTCCATTTCAAGCTTGATTTTATAGATGTCATCGTATTGCAGGTTGTCGTTTTTAACCAGTTCTGCCATACGCTGTTTCAGTTTCTGAATATCCTGTTCCATTGTTTTCCTCCCAAAAAAGAAATATTTGAAGTTATATATTATTCAGCATTGTTTTCTGTATCGTTTTCTGTATCCTGCTCCGTATTGTCGGGTTCTTTGCTGAAGCGTGAAACGATATGTGGTTTTATACCTTGCTTCTTCATAACTCTTCCAGCCGTAATAGCTGTTATACCAAGAAAAACCGAGGTCAGCGCGACAAGCTGAGATATGCGCAGATTGCCGAGATACAAGGAATCTGTTCTCAGCCCCTCAATCCAGAAGCGTCCGAGTCCGTACCATAATATATATGCACAGAATATTTCGCCGTTGAACCTTTTGTGCTTTCTCAAAATCAGGAGTATTATTACTCCCAGAGCGTTCCAGAGCGACTCATATAAAAACGTAGGGTGAACCGAATCGGCATATGTAACGCCTCCCGATTTGATTGTCATCGCCCACGGAAGGGTGGTTGCTCTGCCGAATGCTTCGCCGTTGACAAAGTTGCCCCAGCGGCCTATCGCTTGTCCGATAAGAAACCCGACTGCAAGAATGTCAAGAACAAGGCCGAGGTTTATCTTTTTCTTAAGACAATATATGACAACAACGATTGCCGCGCCTATCAGACTGCCGTACACGGCTATACCGCCGTTTCTTATATCGAAGATTTCGAGTAAGTTATCCCGGTACTGGTCGAAGCTGAATATGACATAATAAAGCCTTGCGCAGATTATCGCAACCGGAACGGAAATCAGAAACATATTGAGCAAATCGTCCTGACTGAGCTTACAGCGTTTGAATTCACGGGAGCCGTATATGAACGCCAGAATCATACCGGCGGTGATTATTATTCCGTACCAGTACACATCAATACCACCGACGGAAAATGCGGCGCGGTTTATAGTAAATTCCAAACCGAGACCGGGAAAAGAGATTTCGTTTATCACGCGCTATTCCTCCCCGGCGGTTTCGCTATTTTTGTCATCAATAGGCAGAACCGTTGACAGTACACAGTTTGATGTGTCAAAGTGCGACTTGAGCCTTTCGTCTATATCGGATTTTGTTATGCTGTCAACCGCCTGTGCATAGTTGAGCGGATTGATACCCTTCATTAAAAGACGAATAAAGCTGTTTCCCATGCCTTCTATACTATTAAACAGCTTTACGGCTGACGCTTTCGCTACCTTCTTTGCCCTGTCTATTTCGTTCTGCGGTATTCCCTCACTCTGCGCCTGATTGATTTTGGCTTTCATTCTGTTATAGACTTCCTTTGGGTTCTTGGACTCGCCGCCGATAAGGGTAAAGCCGTAACGCTTTTCAAGCTCTGCCTCACCGCCGAAGCTTGAGTTTATAAGACCCTCGTTATAAAGCTCCATATAGAAGTCGCTGCTTCTGCCGAACAGAATCTCAATAATAATATCTGTTGCAAGCTCACGTTTTAAAAGCTCTTCGCCGGTCGTATACGGTACAGTTTCCTTAAAGCCCACCTGAAACATCGGCTGTGACACCATAAGTCTTTGCTCGTTATACTCAGTTACGCGCTCATCGGGTTCAATTATGCCCGGCCTTTGGATTTCGCCGAGGTTACGGCTTGAATCGATATGCTTGTCAATTCTGTTCATCACTTCGTCAATATCAATGTCGCCGACCAGAACAAGCGTCATGTTTCCGGGATTATAGAAGGTGTTATAGCATTTATACAGCACGTCTTTATCGATTTTTGCAATGCTTTCGACTGTTCCGGCAATGTCAATCTTTACCGGATTGTTTTTGAACAGGGCTGTCAGTGCATTAAAGAACACACGCCAGCCGGGGTCGTCATCATACATCTTGATTTCCTGTCCGATTATTCCCTGCTCCTTTTGGACGTTTTCATCGGTGAAGTACGGCTTGTTCACAAAGTCAAGAAGTATGTCGAGGTTTTCGTAGAACTTATCGGTACAGCTGAACAGGTATGCGGTCAGGTCAAAGCTTGTGAAAGCGTTGCTGCTTGCGCCTGTCAGTGCAAAGCTGTCAAAGGCATTTGTGCCGTCGGGCTGTTCAAACATCTTGTGTTCAAGATAATGCGCTATACCATCGGGTACGACAGTCTTTTCGGTATCGCCCGGAACTACAAATTCCCTGTCGGTCGAGCCGTAGTCTGTACCGTAAATAGCATAATACTTGCTGAAGCCTTTTTTGGGAAATACGTAGACTTTAAGCCCGCTTTCATGGACAGCAGAGAGCATTTCTTCGTCAAGTGTTTCGTTATAGTATCTCTGCACCTCATATTTTTGCTTGCAGCTCATTATGCCTCACCTCCGTTAGTTTTGCCTGTCTTTATGTTTCCTTTCAGGAAGTAAATTGTATCGAATTCAATCTTATTGAAGGCAGCTACGACCTCGTCCTTGCTAACCCTGCTCACTCTGTCAATCAGGTCGTCTATATTTCCATCGTTGCCCATGATAGCCTGCGACAGATAGTAGTCCTCCATGGTTCTGAGACCGTCCTTCATCGAATTAAAGCTGTTTATGAGATAGAGCTTTGAATTTTCAATTTCGCTGTCCTCAATATCACCTTTGAGCATTTTGTTGAACTGAACCATTATTTCATCGTATGCTGCCTGGTACTTTTCGGTTTCTATACCGCAGCTTATAAACATGGTGCTTTTGAATCGTTCGGTTCTCGATACGGCGTAGTATGCAAGACTTAACTTTTCCCTTACGTTGTTGAACAGCTTGGAAAACGGACTTCCGCCGAATACGCATCCGCCGAGCAGCAAGCCGTAGTATTCGGGACTTGTCGGATCAATGCCGCATTTCACGCCTATACAGAGCTTGCTCTGCACAACAGGGATTTCTTCAACTATTTTGTTAATCTCGCGCCCTGTCGGAACTGCGATTTTAGTGTTCACATATTCGGCGTCTCTCGGTTCAAAGCGTCCGCACAGCTCGTTTTTTATGTCATTTAAAGCATCACTGTCAAAGTCGCCGCCAGCAAAAATGTCCACTTTAGCCCGGCTTATGATTTGCTTATAGAAATCATAGAGGTTGCTTGCTGTAATATCGGGTATGTCCTCTACAAACCCGGCTTCATACATTCCGTAGCCCTCGTCCGGGAACATTGCCTCACGGCACTTATACTCGACATAATCACGCTTGTCGTTTATCAGACCCTCAATTGCATTTCTGAGATTGACCTTCTCACCGTCAAGGTATTCCTGATTAAACCTGTTTTCATCAACCAGCGGACTGAAGATGAACTCGCTCAGCAGTTCAATGATTTTTGCGGTAAGGTTTTCACCGATAAATCTGTCTCGTATATATTCAATTGTGAAGTACAGCACTTCGCCGTCGCCTTTGCTGCGGACGCCGGCACGGAGTGAGGCGCTGTAAAGGTCATACAGATATCGTGTGAGCTCAGACATGGTTTGATGCTTCATTGTTCCTCGTTTCATTACTGCCGGAAGAAGCGCCGCCTTTGTTACGGTCTTTCTTTCAAGCGGTATATTGAAAAACACGCTTATTGTATTGGTCTTGAACTTCTCAGCCTTGATAAATCTGAAGTCAACACCGTTTTTGATATGTTCTGTCATGTGTTTCATCCCCTTTGTGTGATGCTGTAACTGATGCCGAAATACTATTATTATAACACGATTTTTAGCTTTGTGTTGATTTTCTTTATTTTGTAATAAACTGTTAACCGAATATTAGTATTTCCGCATTTTTGTAAAATAATACTTTTAAGCTTATTGTGTTGAGGCGGATTATTACATAATATTTATCGTTTCTGTTATAATATAGAAGTAACAAAAATAAAGGAATGCTGCATCTATAGTTACAGCATTCCTTGTTTTGTAAGACAAACTATAATTTATTTTCAGTACATAAAAGTCAAAAAATTCAAAATATATGTATAACACCCGAAAATATGGAAACACTGTTATCGAGGTGATAAAATGAATAATAACAAAAACGAAAAACCAGAAAGAGGCGAGCCAAAGAGAAAGCCGAGTTCAGACAATTACGACCGCCGCCCGATTGTTGATACACCGACCGACCGTCACAGTCAGCAAGCAGCAGAGACTGTTTCAGCAAAGAGAAAAGGATTTTACATAATCCTTTTACTTGGGATTACAGCAATCGGTATCTATGCCGTGTTGAGCGCACTGATGCCTAACGATACCGCAAAAAAGAACGATGACCAAAAATCTTCAGCAAGCGCCGTATATTCAACCGCCGCACCCAAAGCCGATAGTGTCCCGGCAAACGCCAACGCACTGCCGGTCAACGAAAGCGAACCAAGCCCCGCTGATGAATTGAGTTCAAAAGTCAAAGCCTCCGAATCGCCGTCAGGCTCACAAAATTCCGATAATAATACGGTCAAATTACTCGGACAGGCTCCCGTTTCGGGTAAGATTATGAAAGATTTTTCAGACTCCGACTTGATGTATTCTAACACTATGAAGGATTGGCGGACACATGCAGGTGTTGATATAGCGGCAAACATGGACACGCCTGTAACTGCAATAAAGGATGGTACTCTGAAAAAGGTTTATGAAGACAGTCTGTTTGGCACGACTGTCGTGATTCATCATGATGATGACGGAACAGACAGTATATATTCAAATCTGAAAGACGCAACAACAGAACCGATAGGCACACCTCTAAAAAAGGGCGACGTAGTCGGAAAAATCGGCAAAACTGCCGTATCCGAAATCGAGGACGAACCGCATCTTCACTTTGAGATAAAGCTAGACGACACCTTCCTGGATCCAAAGCAATTCGTGAAGTTTGAAGAAGTTGACTATGTTCCTAAGGCAACAGGAAATGAGGATTCGGCTGCGGCTCTTGGCTCTGCTGCATCGAACGCTACGTCAAAGCCTCAAAGCTCTCCCGGTTCATCTGTGATAATACCGAGTTCAACGCCGTATGATTATAGCGACGAAGACTCTGAGGAAACAATTTATATTGACTAATTATATAAGCAATAGGCTGCTGCGTGAGTAACGCAGCAGCCCTCGTTTTATGTGCAAATTATATCCAATGTAACACTTCCGATAATTAAGCTCTGTATGAGTTTACTTACTGAGTCTGTGCATCATTGCGGCTGTTTCGGCACGAGTAATATATTCATCAGGCGCAAATTCAGTGTCACTGACACCCGATACTATTCCGTTTCTCTTTGCCCAGCCTATTGCATCGGCATAGTACTCTTCATCATCGACATCGTCAAATCCAACCTTGCCGTCAAATCTCGGTTCACCGTCAAATCTGTAAAGTATTGCGGCAAACATACCTCTTGTCAGCGATGTATCCGGCGAAAACTCCCTATCACTTATACCGTTCATATACGCTTTTCTGTGCATATAAGCCACGTCACCAAAATACCAGTCATCGGCTGCTACGTCATCAAAGACCTCCGTGACATCCTTTATTTCAAACTCGGCTGACATCTCACCCTTCAAATCCTCTGCGTCTACTGTTACAATTGCGGTTTCTGTTCCCTTTTCGGTGTTATTCGTGTAGCTTACAGCGAATATCGGGTCGGCATAAAGCTCTACGCCATTCCACATAACAATAACCTTAGGTTCAATACTCTCGCCCGTGTAAATCTGGTCGGGGATCGGCTTTATTGTAAAGTCATTAATATCCTGCGAAAGAATAACTCTGCACGGCGGGCAATTTCAGCATATTGAGTGTAATTGTCAAGAGCCGCATACAATTCGTCAGCTATTTTATTGAACGTACCGATAAGCTCAGACGCTCTTGATAGGTCGGTCAGGGCAAGTGTAAGGTCTGTCGAATCCGACCATTCATCATTTTTATCATTTGTCTTTCCGAATGTATCAACTATTCTCTTTCCTATTTCTATGCTGTCCGCAGTTTTCTGGCTTTTATTTGCTTCGCTGAAAACACTGAGCCATTCGTAGTCCCAACCCGTACCGGGTTCAACCTCTTCTGACGCCACCATATAATCTCCGTAGGGCGCTAAAATATTCATTGTTTCAATATTTGAGGTTATACAGGTATCAAATCCGAAAATATCCGTTTTCTTGTTTCTTGCTTTATAAACCGCTTCCGCAAGCTGTGAATACTCCGGAAGTGATACGGCATTGCCGGTCTTTTCATCATATTCAAAACCGCTTAGAGGTCAGCTGCCATGATCCCACAGTTCAATCATAAGATGCTCGGACGGCGCATAAGAAAGCGCAAACTCCATACAAGAACCGTTACATCGTCTGGAATGTCCGCCGCAAGCATTTCTATTAAGTCGTTTGTTGCAGCACTGCCGCCGCTTTCAAGATCTGTTCCGCACATATAAACACATACTGTCCAATCACTCTTGGCAAGCGGCTTGATATTTTCCTCCGCCAGAATAAGCGATGTGCCTATCTCCAACGCGTCCCGGCTTTGATGAGCCAATACAGGAATTGTGCCCACAAGCATTAACAATACTATGAGCATAGCCGTAATTCGTTTTAAAGCCTACTTCATTAATTATGCACTCCATTTTTATTGCGGTTTCAATTACAAAAACCATTTTTCTGTGTATTATATCATACCAATGACGCAGCTTTAACCACAATATTACTATTTTACCAAATATGTGAATTTTGATTAGCTGTTTTTTATTTTCTGCGGGAAGAAGTCAAACCTCGGCTCTAAGAACTTAATCGGGTGTACGGTTTCGCCTTTGGCTTCAATCAGCTCGGTAAAGGTCGAGAAGATATTATCCCAACTCCATATTGTCTCGTCAAAGCCTAAATATTCACAGAGCAATTCCGTACCCCTCGGCGCTATCGGGTGCATCAGCATCATTGCGGTCTTGACCATATGCAGGGTATCGACAAGCACCTGACTGCGCTTTACGTCGTCAGCTTCAGCGTCCTTTATATTTTTTGCCCAATACTTGTTCGCGTCACGGATATAGGTATCCATAAGGCTCATTATCGTATGGAACTCAAACTTATACATTGCGTGTTCATACTTGAGTATAGTCTCCTTTGCCGCATGAAGAACCTCATCGGACACTTGTCCGGTCGGCATCACAGACTCGCCGTACTTCTGGATAGTATAGAAGCACGAACGCGCAACACGGTTGAATACGTTTGACAGCATCTTGCCCTCGCGCTCAACCGGGTCTGCATCCTTTTCACCGGCAGTCGGATTGAGCGGCTTCGGCTGGAAGCTGACGCTCTTGAGGCTGAGTCCCAGGCCTAAGAAGTGCGCTCTGAGCTGCTCCTCCGTGTAATAGTCGAGAAGCTCCTCCGCCATCGGCGGTTTAATATCGCCGCTGCTGCTCGCCTTCTTATTGAGAAACAGAATATGGTTATTCGCCACAAGTGTTGGGAGCGTGAGCTGTCCGTCTTTTGGGTGAACAGTCAGGTTATCCTTTCCCTGAAGCGCCATAAACATTGCCATTTCAGCAATGCCGTAAAAGTATATATTGTCCTGACCGATGAACTGGAATACCTCAGCATCCTCGCTGCACCAGAACTTCTTCCATTCATCGGCGTCTCTGCCCTGCTGTTTGAGGTAGGTCTTTGTGAACGATATAGGCGCCCAAAGTGATTCAGGCCATACCCAGATAGTCAGACCGTCCTCGCCGTCAAGCACAGGTGCAGGTACACCCCACTCGATATTTCCGGTAAGACGGAACGGCACCAGGGTCTTTCCGGCACGGAACCGAATATTGTTGGCGGCAAGCACTTCCTTTGCCTTGTCTCTGTCGTTTAAGTCCTTAAACACAATCGCAAACGATGATTTGTTATCACCGCCTGTGAACTCATGCTCCGGCATCTGAGATTTCAAGCCCTCGTAGTCCTCAAGAAAATCATTCTTTATATAAATCATCGGCGGCAGCATAAACTCCTTGATGGTGTTATACACCAAGGGTCTCTGATTGCCCTTTTCAGGGAGACCGTCAACGTATTCATTCATCAAATCAGTAAATTTGGTTATGTCAATATACCAGTTTGCAACGTCACGCATTTCAGGCGTTTCGCCTGTGAGCGTACTTTTGGGGTCAACCAAATCCGACGGCATATACTGGTGGCCGAGTGAACACTCGTCAGCATATGCCTTGTCGCTCTGACACTTATCGACAGGACACTTTCCGACCACCTGGCGGCCATTTAAGAACTGACCTGCCTTTGCGTCATAGAACTGCGACGTAACCATCTTTTCGAGATGTCCGTTTTCATACCACTTCTCCATTAGCTCACGGCTGACCTCGGCATGGATTTCTTTTGCTTCATCAAGACCCGAAGCGGCAAACAGGCTGAGACTGATGTCATAGTCCTTTAAGGTCTGCTTCTGGCTCTCGTGGTTGCTGCGCACAAAATCCTCAATGGTACCGCTGAACTCTCCGCTTTCCACCAGCTTGCGGTAGCTCTCAACGATAGGTGAGCCGTAGCAGTCCGTACCGGATACGAATATTACGTTTTCCTCGCCGATACGGTCGCGCAGGAACCTTGCAAGGCAATCCGCCTGAACGAACACACCGCCCACATGACCGAAGTGCAGCTTCTTATTGCCGTACGGCATACCGCCGGTGACCACTGCGCGCTTCGGGAACTGCGGTCTCGGCATATCAAACACGCTTATACGCTTGGGTCTGAATCTTTCGTTATTTTGGTTTTGATTTTTGTTCTTGTCTTTTTTCGCCATAATTACAACCCCATCGCTTTCTCTATTCTGCGTCTCATTTCGTCCTCGCCGATAATGTGGATTATCTCCCACAAATCAGGCGAATTTGTACGGCCGGTCAATGCAACCCTTATCACCGAGCTGACGTCGCTGACGCTGCCCTTGTACATATCCGGGTTCTTCTTGAAGTCCTTCGGCTTCACCGCATAGCCAAGCTCGTCCGTTATATCTCTCACCTTCTGGAACCATTGCGAATTATCATCTGCATAGTCGAAGGTTTCGAGGTACTTCTTAAGTATAGCCTCTTTATCCTCAGCCGATACACGCTCAGGATATTCGTCCTCAATTTCAAATGTCTCCGGGAAGTAGAACGACAGGAACTGTCTCGCCTGCTTCCATGAGGTCAAGTCCTTTCTCGGTCTGTTTCCGCATCTGCCGACGTCTAAAATCCTCTCGGAATACTCACGGTCACGGGTGAAGATTTCATAAAACTCAGTGTCATATTCACGGAGCCACTCCGCAAACTCGTCATAAATCTCGCTTGCCGGGGTGCGGAGCAGAACCTCGCGGCTCACGTCCTCAAACTTCATTATATCAAACAGCGCTCCGCTGTTGCTCATCTTTTCGAGTGTGAACTTAAAGTCATCAATATCGGCGTCCGGGTTTTCGCTGCGCCATTCCTCAAAGTTCGAGTTAAGCACAGTCATCAGATATTCCCACACAGCTCTCGGCACATAGCCCTCGGCTCTGTAATAATTCAGTCCGAGTTCGGGATCCTTGCGCTTTGACAGCTTTCTCTTTGTCTCGCCGTCCATCTTCATCAGAACCGCCGTATGGCAGTATACTGGACGTTCAAAGCCGAGAGTATCAAAGAGCTGAACATGAATAGGCAGGGTAGACAGCCATTCCTCGCCCCTGACAACATGAGTTGTACGCATAAGATGGTCGTCTATAACATGCGCAAAGTGATAGGTCGGAATTCCGTCCGATTTAAGCAGAACAAAATCCTGATAATTCTCGGAAACATTTAGCGTTCCGCGAATTCCGTCAAAGACCTCTACATGATTTTCCTCATTGCCCTGCGAGCGGAATCTAAGCACATACTCGTCACCATTTTTGATTCTTGCTTCTATTTCCTCATACGTCAAATCTCTGCACTTTGCCCACTGACCGTAATATCCGAAGTTCAGCTTCTGCGACTGCTGCGTTTCACGCATTGCGGTCAAATCGTCCTCAGAGCAGAAGCAGGGATAAGCGAGACCGCGCTTCACAAGCTCCTTGGCATAGCACTGATAAACTTCTTTTCTGAGTCTCTGGCGATACGGACCGTAAGCACCGTTGTCACCGTCAGCTGTTGCCCCCTCGTCAAAGTGAATACCAAAGAAGTCCATTGCCGAAATGACAAGCTCGACTGCCCCTTCAACCTCACGCTTTGCGTCCGTGTCCTCAACCCGCAGAAAGAATGTTCCGCCGCTCTGATGAGCAAGCCGTTCGCCGATAATGGCGTTGTACAGGTTTCCGAGATGGACAAAGCCGGTAGGGCTGGGTCCGATACGGGTAACCAAAGCGCCGTCCGGCAGGTTGCGCTTCGGGTACTTTTCCTCATAATATTCGGGCGTCTTATCTATATCTCCAAACAACAGCTCCGCAAGCTGGATATTCTTATTATCCACAGTAAACCCTCCTGAAATTAATTTTAAATATCAAATCAAAATTATTCCCGCGGGCGGATAGTATCCGCCCCTACGGTTATAACACATTTTTGCGCAACGTGCGCACAAATGTGTACCACATAGTATTGTACTATTTTCCCCAAAAAATGTCAAGTGATGCGGATATAGTTTTCACAGCTGACGCAAGAAAATGTAAATTGTAGTTTGACGAGTAGTTATTGCAAGCTAAGCTTGCAGCCGGAGACCGCCCATGCAATGGGCGGTAATG
>CAJKEB010000034.1 GCA_905198865.1 uncultured Eubacteriales bacterium | reverse complement strand
AGCGCCCCTAATAACGGCTTCCCCGGAGGGGAAGATGTTACCCGCCCGGGTCTGGATGTGACCGGACTTGCGCAGCACAATTTAAGATGTAAAACACTTTTTACAAAAAATATAGCCATGCTACACCGCAACGTAACATGGCTTTTTATTTATCCAATTTTTTCAAAGTGTTTATATTATCCCGCAATAACTCAAGCTGTTTTGGGCTCATACCTCGTATATCGTTTAATATCTCCTGCAACGTACTTTCATTATTACTATCGTCAAAGTCAGCAACTAAACTATCAACTGAAATGTGCAAAGCTTTTGCTATCGCTACAATCGTATTAAAATTTACACTATGATAACCGCACTCAATTCTTGATAAGTGTTTTTGGTTTGTGCCGATAATCTCAGCCAATTCTGCTTGTGTCATATTGCACAATTCCCGATATTTTTTTATTCTGCTGCCAACTTCTACAAAATCCACTTTATTTATCATAAATTCCCCTCAAGTAATCCAATTATTTATTATAATATGATTATACTTGAAAAATACCCGCGTTAAAACTTGTTACTATGTGTAAATATGAAATTTATACACATAAAAATGAATATAAAGTCTTTATTTTACTATTTATATGTGGTATAATGGAGTTATGATATTCAATAGAATGAGATAAGGAGTGTATCAAATGAAAAAGACTTTAGTGCTAATCATAATGCTTGTATTGGTATTTGTCTTATCGGCATGCGGATATAATACAAACAGCACACCGGTCAGCAATACCGCTGTTTTTTCTGAAAGCACAGACAGCTATATAGGCAACGCAAACACCAAAAAATTCCATATTCCGTCGTGTTACACATTACCGGAAGAAAAAAACCGTGTATATTTTACAACAATTGATGAAGCGACACAAAATGGATATGTCCCCTGCGAAAACTGTCAACCGTGAAATAAGGGACGCCATAATACCGCATTAGCAAAATGAGGTAATGCAAACTGCGGTAGGGCGGCTGATAGCCGCCCCTACAAATGTCAATAACACACCTAAGCGAACCGCATTTAAACTATAATAACTCCGGCGCCGTTATTCTGCAATAGCTATTGAGTTATAACTCTCCGTACTTCGTTAACAAATCCGCTTGAAAAGCTGCTCATAGGCACTTTTATTACCTTACCTCCCGCTGATGAGGCATGAATAACCATTCCGTTTCCGGCATAAATCCCACAGTGACCGTAATCGTTCATTATAACAAGGTCGCCCGGCAGAAGATTTGAGCAGTCGCCCGGCGTATATTCCACCTCTTCTCCTACCTCCGCCTGGTCATATGATACCCTCGGCAGGTCTATCCCTATCTCGTTGTATACGGCGACAGTAAACGCACTGCAATCAACGGCGCTTCCGGGGCCGTCCTCTCCGTTTCCGCCGTAGACATACGGCGAATATGTATCGCACCATGCCTGTGCAGTCTCGATTATATCCGGTTCGCTTTCACCGCTTACCGTTTCACACGCCGGGAGTGCTTCGGCAGAATACACGATTTCGGGTTCTTTGTTATCGCTCGAAGTGTTTATCAATACTGACGCCGCAGTTATTACCGCAATAAAAACAGCTATAACAAAATATTTGATTTTCTTAAATTTATTGGCTTTCTTGAATTTATTGGTTTTCTTCAATTTCTTTCACCTTCGTATACTTCGTTTATTAAGAGTATAGTTTTAAGATTATAAAAAAGAACATAAAAATTGTATCTACAGTTTTTAAAAACGTAACATATTGTGTTCTATTTTTAATTATGTTCGAATTTTGTAACTTATTGTTAAAGTTCTTGCTCATGCGTTTTGCTTATGTTATAATATTTCCCATACGAGTTTTTTAGATTTATAATATAGGTTTTGGAAAAGTGCAAAATTTTAGTATTTTTATACCGCGCCCGACGGATTTTGACCGAATTCACCTTTATACTTTCCGATTTTTCGGGTCTTGACGGTGTTACAAAAACGTAATGTAATATGACAAAATATGCACTTGATTTTTTTACGCAAAGGTGTTATCATACTATATATTGTAGGTTAAATCAACCTGTGACCCCTAAATATAGGGGTTGATTTTCAGATTAATTAGTTAAGGAAGTGTTATATATGATTAAGATTATTAAAAAGGACGGAACTGAAGAAGAGTATAACGTTCAGAAGGTTGTTGCGGCTGTTACCAAGTCGGCGAACCGTGTTCTGATTGAGTTTACGGATGAGGATATCAAGAAAATCTGTACTTTTGTGGACAGCCGGGTTCTCAATATGAACACCCCGGAAATACATATTGCCCAGATGCATAACATCGTTGAGGGCGCGCTTGAGGAGGTTAATCCGGCTGTTGCAAAGAGCTACCGTGATTACCGCAACTATAAGCAGGACTTTGTACATATGCTCGATGAGGTTTATCAAAAGAGCCAGGCGATTATGTATATCGGAGACAAGGAGAATTCAAACTCAGATTCCGCTCTGGTTTCCACAAAGCGTTCGCTGATATTCAATCAGCTTAACAAGGAGCTTTATCAAAAATTCTTTATGACAGTTGATGAGCTTCAGGCGTGCCGTGACGGATATATTTATGTCCATGATATGTCGGCAAGACGTGACACGATGAACTGCTGCCTGTTTGATGTAAAGACCGTCTTAAGCGGTGGATTTGAAATGGGAAATCTCTGGTACAATGAGCCAAAGACGCTTGATGTTGCGTTTGATGTTATCGGCGATATTGTACTTTCTGCGGCAAGCCAGCAGTACGGCGGATTTACTGTTCCTGAGGTTGATAAGATTTTAGGGCCGTATGCCGAAAAGACATATGCGAGAAACAAGGAGCGTTACCTGAGCCTTGGTCTGAGCGAAGAGGCTGCGGACTGCGAGGCGATAAAGGATATTAAGCGTGATTTTGAGCAGGGCTTCCAGGGCTGGGAGTACAAGTTCAACACGGTTGCCTCAAGCCGCGGCGATTACCCGTTTATAACGGTAACAGCCGGTCTCGGAACTGAGCGGTTTGAAAAGATGGCAACAATCAGCCTGCTTAATGTACATAAAAACGGACAGGGCAAAAAGGAGTGCAAAAAGCCGGTATTGTTCCCGAAAATAGTATTCCTGTATGACGAAAATCTCCACGGTCCGGGCAAGGAGCTTGAGGACGTGTTTGAGGCGGGCGTTGAATGTTCGGCAAAGACAATGTATCCCGACTGGCTGTCGCTGACAGGCGAGGGCTATGTGGCAAGCATGTACAAGAGATACGGCGCCGTTATTTCGCCTATGGGCTGCCGTGCGTTTCTGTCGCCGTGGTATGAAAAGGGCGGTATGAAGCCGGCGGATGAGGATGACAAGCCGGTGTTTGTCGGAAGATTCAATATCGGCGCAGTCAGTCTGAACCTGCCTATGATTTATGCGAAGGCAACCAAGGAAAGCAAGGATTTCTATGCGGTGCTGGACTATTATCTTGAGCTTATCAGAAACCTGCATATACGCACATATGACTATCTGGGCGAGATGCGCGCTTCGACTAATCCGCTGGCATATTGCGAGGGCGGATTTTACGGCGGTCACTTAGGTCTTCACGACAAGATTAAGCCGCTGCTTAAGTCGGCAACCGCATCGTTTGGTATCACTGCCTTGAACGAGCTTCAGGAGCTTCACAACAAGACCTCTTTGGTTGAGGACGGCCGTTTTGCGATCGAGGTTATGGAGTATATCAACAAGAAAGTAAATCAGTTCAAGGAAGAGGACGGCCACCTTTATGCAATGTACGGTACTCCGGCAGAAAATCTCTGCGGACTTCAGGTTAAGCAGTTCCGCAAGAAGTACGGCATTATTGAAAACGTGTCGGATCGCGAGTATGTAAGCAACAGCTTCCACTGTCATGTCTCCGAGGACATAAGCCCGATCGAAAAGCAGGATCTTGAAAAGCGTTTCTGGGACTTGATGAACGGTGGAAAGATTCAGTATGTCAAGTATCCCGTTGATTATAACATAGACGCGGTAAAAACTCTTATTCACCGCGCAATGGATATGGGATTTTATGAGGGAGTTAATCTCTCTCTTGCATACTGCGACGACTGCGGTCATCAGGAGCTTGAGATGGACGTTTGCCCGAAGTGCGGCAGCAGAAACCTGACTAAGATTGACCGAATGAACGGCTATCTTTCATATTCGAGAGTCAAGGGCGATACGAGACTGAACGACGCCAAAATGGCTGAAATAAGAGACAGGAGAAGTATGTAGAAATGCACTATCATAATATAACAAAGGATGATATGCTCAACGGCGACGGACTGCGCGTTGTGCTCTGGGTTGCCGGATGCAGTCATCATTGTGAAGGCTGTCATAATCCGATAACCTGGGACGAAAACGGCGGAATTGAGTTTGACAAAGCGGCAAAGCAGGAGCTTTTTGATATTCTCAGACGGCCGTATATCTCCGGAATAACCTTCAGCGGCGGCGACCCATTGTTCCCCGGCAACAGACCTGAAATCGAAGCTCTGATAAGAGAGATTGACGGAGAATTCCCGGCAAAGACAAAGTGGCTGTATACCGGCTATCTTTGGGAGGAGATTAAAGACCTTGACTTCATACATATGCTGGACGTTGTAGTTGACGGCAGGTTCGAGAAAGATAAGTTTGACGCAAAGCTGCACTGGAAGGGCAGCTCAAACCAGAGAGTTATTGACGTAAAGAATTCACTCAAGCAGAACAAAATCGTGCTTCATGATTAATATTACTTTATGAAGTATTAAATTAAGCCCATGGCGGAATTCTGAGCCACGGGCTTTCATTCAAGAAATTAAAAAAATATAAGTGTTTTATTTAATATCAAAGTTGAGTCATGCGGTGGTTGGTGTCAAACTCCCTCTTGGCGCTTTCATCGTAATATGATATGATATGATAAAATATAAAATTTTATAATTAATGCTTTTTTTGCATATTATACTTAAAGATTTTTATTGGAAAAATGTTAATTTGTTGTTTTATTATTTTTTAATTTTGCAATATAAATAACTGTTAAAGGAGAGTATTTTTATGAAGAACAATGATATGAAGTTTTTTTTAATTGCTTTGGTTAGTATACTTTTAAGCAATTTCAATATTATGGCGAATGCAGCGGACATTGAAGATATCTTAAGCCCCAAAGCACAAGAAGTATACAATTCTGTTGAGAGCGTTGTAACACCTGATATATCTGAAATTAATGATGTATCTATTTATATTGATGGTAAAGAATTTGATTTTGAAAATGCTTTACTTATGGATAATAATGCAGACAGAACTTTTTTGTCTTGCAGAGAAGTAGCTGAGCTTTTATCTGCTGATGTTGATTATTATGATCAATATCAAATGGTTACAATTAAAAAAGATGACGATATTATTGAAGTTTTTATTGCTAAACCACAGGGCGTTATAAATGGAGAAGCTGGATATATTGATCCTGAAAATAAAAATGTTGCTCCGTTGTTATACAACAATGTTACATATCTTCCTATTCGTTATTTGGCAGAGGCTTTGAATTTTGAAGTAGAATGGGTTTCTGACAATGATGAATCTAAAATTTGTATCGAAACTAAAGCTGATAACGAAGAATTAAATGAAGCTCCTTTTTCTGTCGTAGACAACCTTTTTGATGAGTCTAAAACAGATCTTGGTCTTACAAAAATTGAAGGAGCAGAAACTCATACTATTTTTTCTGCTGACGAAGGCACTGACCACTATGTAAACGGTGTTTTTATGACAGAGTTTAATGGTAAAATTTATTGCCAATGGCAAAGCTCTGCCGTTGATGAAGATGCAGAGGATACTTGGGTTGCTTATAGTGTAAGTGATGACGGTGTTAATTGGAGTGAGCCAAAAGTTCTTGTTCCCACCATTGAAAATGGTTATTGTTCTTCCGGTGGTTGGTATGTTAATGGCGATACTCTTGTTTCTTATGTTAATGTATGGCATAATGAAACTTCTCCAAGAGGTGGCTTTGCTCACTATGTTGAAAGTAAAGATGGTGTTAATTGGTCTGAAATGAAACCTGTTATGATGAAAGATGGCTCTGAAATGAATGGCATTATCGAACAAGACCCTCATACTTTGGAAAGTGGCAGAATCGTTTGTGCAGCACATTTTCAACCGGGATTATTCGCTAATCCAATTTATACTGATGATAAGTCCGGTGTTAAAGGTTGGGTTCGTGCAGAATATACTAATATGGAAACAGACGGAGAAACTTCAAGAGAAATGGAACCGAGTCTTTTTGTAAATAGCGATAATGATGTTGTTATGATCTTTAGGGATCAAGACAGTACATTCTATAAACTTGCATCTATTAGTAAAGACCAAGGTGAAACTTGGAGTAATACCGTTTTGACAAATATGCCGGATTCACGTTCTAAACAAAGCGCCGGTAATTTGCCTGATGCTACGGCTTATTTAGTTGGAAATTCTGTGACTAATAAGCTTCGTATACCTCTTACTATAACCTTGAGTAAAGATGGAAAAACTTTTGATACTGCATACGTTTTGAGAACTCAAGGAGATATTCCTGAACTTAAATATGAAGGTAAGGCTAAAAGGCTGGGGTATCATTATCCAAAGTCGGTAGTTATTGGTGATTATTTATACGTATCTTATGCAACAAATAAAGAACACGTTGATTTTACCCGTATTCCTTTGGATAAAATTTCATTAAATTAGTTAAATGTGAATTTTTAGGGCGGTATCAATCGGAAAACGCTCCTCGTATAATAAATTAAGCCCGTGGCGGAATTCTGAGCCACGGGCTTTCATAACTATAATATATAATCAAAGGAGCGGCAGTCCGTAAAGCGCGACCGTTTTTTCAAAGAAAAAACGGCAAGCCCAAGGACTTGCCGCGACGATTAAAATACATTTATTATAACATAATTTCAAGCCCCTACTTCATAGTAACGATACAAAAGCTTGCGTTCTCCGCTTTATCACTTGAAATAACTGTTAATTCAGGCGGATTATCCGGTCTGTTTTGGTATATCAAAAAGTTCAGCGCTTGAAGTACGTCCTCCGTTATTGTCCCCGCCGGGAATTTTACGGCTATGATTATATTTGTTGCGGTATACATACCGTATTCCGCTCCAAGCTCGCGTTCCCTGGCAAATAATTCATCAAGCTTCTCATACAGCTCGTTAAGATATTCCTCTCTCCGCTGTGGGGTCATAGCGCCGCATATCTGTAATTCCTGCCACCAAAGCTGATTGCCTTTTCCGTAATAAGAAATTTCATCCTCAATGAATTGCTGAAATTCCCTAATCTTTTCATCATCGTTCTCTAAATAATCATAAAGGATATCCATGATTTTAAAAAATTGATCTTGAAACTCCCTGCTCTTAGCCATTAATCCTTTTAAAAATTTTTCAGAAAATGCCATAAATCCGCTCCTGTCATAAAATTTGATTATACTTTAATTAAATTATACCATACATATTATTTGATATCAATAATACTGTGTATCAAAAAATAACCCTATCATGCCTTGTCACACAGTTTTAAGCATAAATTGAATTAACCGCACTTCATATAGGATTATTTCATAATACAAAAAATAGCAGCATAATTCGCACATATCTTAAATAAATAATTTATATTTATTGAACCAAATCAACACGTATTTTCTTTAAATTTTCATATTGAAACTATCCTAAACAACTTCTGGTTTTTATGGATTTATGTTTACAAAAACACAAAAATATGTTAAAGTATAAGTGCAAAACTATTTTAACAAAACAAATATTATGATTTTAAGTACATAACAGTTAAAACAGTTTATATGTGGCGGCGTCGGTTAATTATAAAAACAACTTTGTGCCGTCAAAGTCTGATGTACAAAAAATTAATAAAAAACCAAAGAAAATTTTACACAGACAAAATATGTCCGTCAGCTTATGTTACATTAACCTAAAAGGAGATTGAATTATGAGTAAATATAATAAGTCTGACAGGCTTTTAGGGATATTTCTTCGCTTAATAAGAGGCAGTGACATCCGTGTATCAAAGCTTGCAAGGGAATATGACGTTACCACTAAAACGATTAGCCGTGATATCAACGACTTACGGGCATTTTTTGCGAATAACCAAGCACTTTCAGGAGGTATGGACATTATTTATTCGCGCAGCACCGGTGCATATGCACTTCATACTGACGAGTTCCTGCAGGCTCATGAAATGTTCTCTGTAATAAAAATCCTGCTTGGAACAAGGGCGTTGGACAAAGAAGCTCTGCTTAAAATAAAAAATAAGCTGAAGCAATTCACATCAGTTGAAGATAATATGGCTCTTGATACACTTGTTGCCAATGAGTTTTATCACTACAGCCCTGTTAAGTCAGACTGCAAAAATCTGATTGATAACCTTTGGCGCATAAGCAAGGCTATTTATAATAAAGATGAACTGCGAATTACCTATTATAAAATGGACAGGACAGAAATAACCCGCAGAATACTGCCGGTATCAATCATATTTTCGGAATTCTATTTTTACGTATTCGCATATCACGAAACTGACAGCGGGATAAAGCTCCGCAATTATCGTTTGGATAGAATAACGCATATTGTAAAGCCCAGAGACCGAGTTATTAAAGACCTTCCTCAAAACTTTGACGAAGGCGAGTTCAGGAAATTAAACCGCTATATGTTTCCGGGCAGAAACAGAATAATTCGCTTTGAGTTTACCGGTCCATCTGTACAGGCAGTGCTTGATAAGCTGCCCACAGCTGAGATTGTGGATGCTGACGGCGAAAAATATACAATCAAAGCAAGAGTGCACGGGGACGGCATAAAAATGTTTCTTTTGTCCCAGGGCAGCTGGGTAAAGGTGCTTGAGCCGCAAGAATTTGCAGACGAACTGAAAAATGAAATAACCAAAATGCTTGCAAAGTACGAAGGAAGTGAGAAAAATGAGCATGAGACCGATGTATAAAACTTGTCCGCACTGCAAACAAAGGTTTAAATATGATCCCGCAAGAGATATTCTTGGAACAGTTTGTCCCTACTGCGGCAGACAAATCGGTATAACAGATATAATAAAACAAGTAAGTAAAATAATAAAGAAAAGGAGTTGATTTATATGATATCGGTTATATTTGGAACTATAGGCATCGTAGGAGCTACCATAGCACATAACAAAAATAAAAATAAAAAAGATAAAATTGAACGGCTCAACGATGAAATGGAAAGTATTATATCACGCACAGAGCGTCAAGTAAAAATGTCTCAAATGAAATGTGATTTTGAATGCCAAAAATTCTTAGATCAACAAGAGAAGATATACAGAACAACATTTGAAAATTTCAAAAAAATTGCAGGTCAAATTAAAAATATTACTATTAATGAAAAAATACTTTACAAAATAAAAGCCAGAAACATAGATGTAAAGGGGTTAGATTTCAACGAAATTTGTCCGGCTTCAAGTTACGATTTTAAGAATATCATTATGTATACTACTATAGGATATCTTCCGACACAAATTATATACAGCTTCAGACTCGACAATAAGATTGAGGAAGCAAGAGCTGAAAAGTCCAAGCTTGAAGCAAAGTGCGCTGCTATCAGAACCGAATGTATCAAAATGAACAGCATTACAGGATTATATAAAACTGCAAACAATACCATCGAAACACTTCAAAAACTTGCTGATAAGGCCGTAGATGAAATAAATAATATTATAGATGAGAATGGTACGGACTATAATTCATACCCGGAAAGTGTACAAGACCAATGCTGGCTTACATTCAATGTTATCAGTGCTTTGAGCAATTTGATAAATACAGAAATAGTGGATAAAAACGGGAATGTTAATAAGAAATTTGAAAAGTTTATAAAAGAAGTACATACCGAATATTTGGAGGCATAGTTATGAGCGTAAAAGAAAAAGACAATTCTGTTGCAGCAGTAACCCATGTTTCGGCTCAGACTGCACAAAATACCAAATCACAAGTTACATCAAAATATGATCGGAAAATTTATGAAAATACGAAAAAAATGAACGAATTCAAAAAAAATGAGTTCAGTAACAAAAAAACAATAAAAGACCCATATTCCGGTAATGAATTACATATTGACCACAATGCAGCTAAAAATAAATACGGTAATGCTAAAGCTTCTTTACATCAGGCGGAAACAGATCACATTACCCCGCTAAAGCAAATCCACGATTATTCACAAAATATGTCATATATAACAGATGCTGATATAAAGAATGCCGCAAACCGGGAACATAATCTTAAGATAATAAGCAAAAAGGATAATAGAGCAAAAAAGGATCTTTACGGCACAGAATATGCTGACAAAAGCAAAACATTGTCAGACGAAGGCAAAAAAGCATTAAAGCGTGATGCCGGCAAGTCAAATCGTATCGTCAAAGCCGAGCTTCTCAGCCGTGACATCGGCAGAGCCGCCGCTGACGGCGCAAAAACCGGAATTGCAGCAGGAGCTATTATGTCGGTATCAACAAACATTTCAGCGGTTGCGCGGGGTGAAAAAAGCGTGATTGAAGCCGCTCATGATACATTAGTTGATACGGTTAAGTCCGGTGTTTCAGGAGCCGGAATAAGCTCTGCTGTTGAAGCCACAAAATTTGGTGTAACTTCTCTGGAGAGACAAATAACCAAAAAGCTTGGCGAAAAAACCATTGGTGAACTCGCATCAAAAGGTCTGACTGTCGTAAGTAATAATATAGGAACAATAGTAAGTGTTATTATTACAACCGGAGATACATTTATGAAGTACTTCAAAGGCGAAATTGACGGCACGGAGCTAATTATTGAATTGGGAGAAAAAGGAACCGGACTGACTTCTTCGATGTTAGCTGCTGAAGCCGGCACATTTATTGGTGCGGGAATCGGTGCGGGAATCGGCGCAGCAATAGGCGGAGTTTTGGGATCATTCACAATACCGGGACTTGGTACTTTGGGCGGTGCAGAATTAGGAGCAGATATTGGAGCAGATATTGGAGCATTTATTGGCGGAGTGATTGCCAGTGCTGTCGGTTATTTTCTTGGCAGCGAATTGTACAGACGCGTCAAAGCTGCGTTAGCAGATGGCCCGAGCGCAAAGGAATCTAAAAAACTTCAGGAAACGTATCATCAAATAACGGAACAAATAAACAAATACAATCAGGAGCTTGAGCAGTATCTCTCATATATTCATGCCGAGCATCGCAGAAAAATAAAGCAAGGATTCCAAAACATGCTGAATGCAGTCACGGAAAATGATATTAAAAATGCAACCATTGCGCTTAGTGACATATGTAAACAATTTAATACCGATATAGAGTTTAAAACAAAAGATAACTTTGATAGTTTTATGAACGACAGAAATTCTGTATTTTCTATTTAGTTAAATAAATTATATAAAGAAAAAGGAGTTAATTCAATTATGGAAGGAAAAATAGTTTTAAAAGATCATGGCCTGCCTAAGGTAGCTCTGCAAAATGACTGCGTTATATATATAGATTGCGACGGAAAACTTCATGTATTTTCGGACACTCCGATAGAAAGACATCAACTTGTTAAAACAGAAGGATATAGGAATAAATATGATGAAATTATTCACTACAAATGGAAAGAAGTAGATTTTAATGATGATATAGTACCGGAAAAAGTTACCGATATATATTTTTCAAGGAAAAATGATGTTTATAGAGATGGCGCCGGCATTATTCTTACAGGAAAAAGCGGGAAAAAATATTTATACTATAACAGAAATAGATACCATAACAGAAATAGACTAAATTATATAGCGATTCAGGCGGCTATGGTGAAGTCTTTATTTTACAATAACACATATTTAGCAAGGGATGAGAAGCTTATTAAGTTTTTTACTGACTTTGACTATATAAAGGACTATTCAGTAAACTACATAGGTGATTCGCGCATATATTTTGTATTATTTAATGACGGGACCTTACACAGTTGGAATTGTCACCACAATAGTGAAGTATTTGATATAAGTCAATACGATGCGGACTTTCTTGACGAGACCATATATGACGACATCGATATACCCGACGAATTAATCGGCAAAAAAATAAAATCAATACATTCAATAGTTACAGAGGGCATAATCGCAATAGACGAGTCTGACAAGGTATATATAATCGGTAATGTTCCCGACCATTTTTGTGAAGCATTAAAACACAAGGATTTATATTCGCAAATTAAAGAATACAAATCATATATAATTGGAATTGATAAAGATAACCGGCTTAAAGTAGAATCATCCTATTGGTGTGATGAGCCTAATGATATACTCACAGGAGCCCGTTATATGCGTAATGTAATTGATTTTGATATATGCTTTGATATATACGGCGAAGATGTTGGTATCATAGTGAATAAAGATTCTAAACTTATGTTATTCGGAAAAAAAGAAGAATGTGAAAGATACGAGTCGATGATACCTGATAAATTCTTAGCCTGATATTTTTATAATAATACCAATTATAATTAAACTAATTCGCTAATCTAACACGTTATGAAAGCCCGTGGCGTAATTCTGAGCCACGGGCTTTCATAACTATAATATATAATCAAAGCATTTTTAAATTCGGATTTTATTGGCAAATCTTTTTTAACATATAAATCGTCGCCCAAATTGTCGCCCGAATAGATATAATTAAATATTAATTGATATTAATTGATATAAATAGATTAAAATCAACAGGAGCAGTCGCGACACAAAAAAGAAGCCATACGTTGCTTCAGGGCTCCCGCAAAAGCCCAACGCAGTGGGTTTTGTGGGAATAAGGAGCAGTCGCGACACAAAAAAGAAGCCATTGCTTTCGCAAGGGCTTCGTAAAAGTGTCGCGCACTGCGACGTGGCAGGGGTAGTAAGACTTGAACTCACGGCACGCGGTTTTGGAGACCGCTGCTCTACCAACTGAGCTATACCCCTATATTCAACTTTGATATTGTAACACAGTTTCCCCGATATGTCAAGTGAATTTTTAAATTTTTCTTATAAATATCACTATTACATCACTTTTTTGATTATTGGGGTTATTGAGAAAAGGGGGCATATGTGCAGCCCAAAATAAAAAACAAGGAGCAGTGGCTCTTGGCAAAAGATCTCACTGCTCTCGCAGGCTTTCGCTTATGAGCAAGCGAAAGCCACATTATATTCTTATAAGCCGGACTTATCCAGCTTATACTGGACAGACTCCAAAATCGCTATCCATGACGCATGAATCACGTCAGTAGAAACGCCGACTGTACTCCATGAGCCGGTTTCGTCCGAGCATTCGATAAGAACCCGAACCTTTGCTCCTGTTGCCTTCTGTGGATCTAAAACTCTTACCTTATAGTCCGTCAGGTGTACTTCGCCAATCTGGGGATAGAACGTCTCAAGCACACGTCTGAGCGCATTATCCAGGGCGTGTACCGGACCGTCGCCCTCCGCCGCTGTTATCTCGGTTCGGTCATCCACCGTTATTTTAACGATCGCTGAAGAGCTGAATGTATTATTTGTCGGCCCATCGACTATAGCCTTAAAGTAATTCAGCTTAAAGTGTTCCTCCTGCTGGCCGAGGATACGCCTTACAAGCAATTCAAAGCTTGCCTCTGCCGCCTCAAACGAATAACCCTCGTATTCAAGACGCTTGACCTCATCGCATATCTTCTGGATTTCGGGCGAGTCCTTGGTAAGCTGCGGCGCAATCTTGCTTATCTTTTTAAGCACCGTACCTCTGCCGGCAACCTCGCTCATCAAAAATCTGCGTTCATTTCCGACGCTTTCAGGGCTGACGTGTTCAAATGATGACGACAGCTTCGCAACTGCGTCGATGTGCATACCGGCCTTGTGCGAAAATGCGGAGCCGCCGACATACGGCATGCCGCCGTACAGTGACTGGTTTGCAATCTCGGAAATCCATCTCGCAACTCTTGTGAACCTTTGCAGATTTTTCTCCGGCACACATTCATAGCCGAGCTTGATTTGAAGATTGGCTATTATAGTTGACAGGTTCGCATTGCCGCAGCGTTCGCCGTAGCCGAGATATGTTCCCTGAACATGTCTTGCGCCTGCCTCGACCGCCGCAATGGAATTTGCCACTGCACAGCCGCTGTCGTTGTGACAGTGTATTCCGATAATTGCACTGGGGAATGCGGCACAGGTTTTTGCGACTATGCTTCCGACCTGACTTGGCAGAAATCCGCCGTTAGTCTCGCACAGAACAAGCCGGTCAGCTCCTGCCTCTGCGGCGGCATTAAGCGCCGCAAGCGCATATTCCGGATTGCGCTTATAGCCGTCAAAATAGTGTTCCGCATCGAATATGACGATCTTACCCTTTGACTTCAAGAACCTGACGGTATCTGAAATCATATTAAGATTTTCCTCGGTTGTGGTTTTGAGTATTTCGGTTACGTGCAGATCCCACGCCTTGCCGAATATAACCGCCACATCGGTGCCGGCAGTGAGCAGAGCTGCGCAGTTCTCATCGTCCTCGGCTTTGATTCCCTTTCGTCTTGTCGAGCCGAACGCCGCAAGACGGGCGTTGCGCAGACTGCTGCGGTCGACTTCCTTGAAGAATTCCAAGTCCTTGCGGTTTGAACCGGGGTTGCCGGCTTCGATATAGTCAGCGCCCACATAGTCAAGCGCCTTTGTGACCGCCAGCTTATCCTCTATCGAGAAGCTTATTCCCTCGCCCTGAGCCCCGTCACGCAAAGTTGAATCGAATATCTCTATTTTTTTGTTGTTATTGTCGAAATTATTTATCAGCATATAAAAATCCTTTTTGTAAGCCATCTTTAGTCACCTGCGGCGGCTGAGTGGCTTTCAAATTCCAAAAACAGGGCTTTCACAGAATATTATGTAATTCTGCAAAAACCCCGCTTTACTCTTTTAATTCAAATTTTCACAAATCAAGAAATAAAACAGAATTATTTCTCGTCGTTCCATGAATAGAGCTTTCTTATTTCAGCGCCTACATGCTCAAGCTGATGGTCAGCCTTGATTCTTCTTGTAGCATTGAAGTGCGGACGATTAACCGCATTCTCTGTAATCCAGCTCTTTGCAAATGTACCGTCCTGAATTTCAGCCAGTACCTTCTTCATTTCTTTCTTTGTATCCTCGGTGATTATTCTCTTACCGATTTCATAGTCGCCGTATTCAGCTGTGTCAGAGATTGACGCTCTCATCTCGCTGAAGCCGCCGTGGTAGATAAGGTCAACGATGAGCTTCATCTCGTGGATACACTCAAAGTAAGCGTTCTGCGGATCGTAGCCTGCTTCAACCAATGTTTCAAAGCCGGCCTGCATCAAGGCAGTAACACCGCCGCAAAGAACTGCCTGCTCACCGAACAGGTCTGTTTCTGTTTCCATCTTGAAGGTTGTTTCAAGCACACCGGCTCTTGCGCCACCGATACCTGCTGCATAAGCAAGACCAATATCCATAGCGTTGCCTGTAGCGTCCTGTGCAACTGCAACCAGACACGGAACGCCCTTGCCTGCAACATACTCACTTCTTACTGTGTGACCCGGACCC
This sequence comes from uncultured Eubacteriales bacterium, assembly GCA_905198865.1. Lineage (GTDB taxonomy): Bacteria > Bacillota > Clostridia > Monoglobales > Monoglobaceae > Monoglobus. Next base: position 3,949 of record CAJKEB010000034.1, on the reverse strand, counting down.
TTAGGAGCGATCATGATTACGTCAACGTCCTTCGGCGGAGTAATGAGCTGGAAGTGGATATTGAAACCGTGTGCAAAAGCAAGAATCTTGCCCGGCTCAAGGTTGGGCTTGATTGCTTCCTCATAGAGCTTTGCCTGCTTCTCGTCATTGATAAGAATCATGATAAGGTCAGCCTTCTTTGCAGCCTCAGCTGATGTATAAACCTCAAAGCCTGCTTCCTCTGCAACCTTCCATGACTTGCTGCCCTCGTAAAGACCGATGATAACGTGTACACCGCTCTCCTTAAGGTTAAGGGCATGTGCATGTCCCTGGCTGCCGTAGCCGATAACTGCAACTGTTTTGTTGTTAAGTAATCCTAAGTTACAGTCGCTTTCATGATACAATTTTGCCATTTTAAATTCCTCCAATTATTATATGTATTGTTTAATTATTTTTCTTGATTTGTTACCCACTGATATGGCTCCACCTTTAGAAAAGGTGGAATTGCAAACTACGGTAGGGCGGCTTGCCGCCACGATAGGTGCGCAGTCTGTGACCGTACCCGAAGGGTGCGGATGCGCCAAGCCAAGCGTATCATATTAATTGACCCCTGCGGGGTCAGACGCCTTCGCGCCTAACGCACTTGCTACGCAAGTCCGGTCACAGTTCGCCTGCCGAAGCTTGAAAAATCGCATTTTTCAAAAGCGATGCTATGCTCCCTACCGATGTTTGCATTTCAACCCATTTCATGAGTTGATACTCAGTTTCATATGACTGCATTTTGAGCCATGACTATGGCTTTTTATCAGGGTCTTAGGGGCATAGCCCCTAAAACTACTTTAAATGCTCTTCTTTCTCAGCCTCTGTAGCAGTGCCGCGCTTGAGGCCGGTAAGGCCTGTGCGGACAAGTCCCTCTATCTGGAACTGCTCCATCAGGTTAATGAACGCGTCTATTTTGCTCGGACCGCCCGTCAGTTCAAGCGTCAAGAGCTCACGCGATACGTCAACCACGTTGGCTCTGAAAATTTCCGCCATCTGCATGATTGAAGCGGAATCCTTTGAATTCACCTTAATCAAAACATGCTCACGCAGAACCGCAGTCTCTTTGTGCAGCTCGCAGATATGCTTTACGTCCTCAAGCTTTGCAAGCTGGTTCTGAATCTGATGAAAGGTGTTCTCGTCCGCATGAGTAACAATAGTCATGCGTGAGATTTCCGGGTTTTCGGTCTCACCGACCGACAAGCTGTCTATGTTATACATGCGCCTGGTAAAGAGACCCGATATACGGCTCAGTACGCCGGCATGGTTTTCAACGTAAATCGACAGAACGTGTCTTTCTTTCTTATCACTCATTTACTTGCCCTCCTTGCCGCTTTCGGGGATTTCGATTTCAAGTATCGGCTCCTCAATCGACTGACCGCCCGGAACCATGGGCAGAACTGTGTTATCCTGATGTATTACGCAGTTAATAACGCTCGGCTTATTCTTTGACCCAAGAGCGCTCTTTAAAGCATCGCGAAGCTCGTCAACATTTCTGACCGTGTATGCGTTTGCGCCGAGACCTTCGGCAACCTTGTCATAGTCGGTCTTTTTATCAAGAGTTGTGTTAGAGAACCTCTCCTCATAGAACAATCTCTGCCACTGACGAACCATACCGAGAACATTGTTATTCATAACAACATCGATAACCGGCAGCTCCTCCTTTGCGGCGGTAGACAGCTCCTGTAAATTCATATGGAAACAGCCGTCGCCTGTGATATTGACAACATGGCTTTTGGGGTGAGCAACCTGAGCTCCGATTGCCGCTCCGAGGCCGAAGCCCATTGTTCCCAGTCCGCCTGACGACACAAAGTGACGCGGCTTCTCCACGCCGTAATACTGCGCAGCCCAAATCTGATGCTGACCTACGTCTGTTACCAGATATGCGTCGTCACCGACAGCTTGTTTGATTTCATCGATAATAACCTTCGGCGAGAACACCTCGTTCCCCTTATGAACAACCGGGTATTCCTTCTTCCACTCGGCAATCTGAGCCATCCATTCGTCATTCTTGATTTTTGACAAGCGCTTATTCAGCTCGTCAAGCACGGCTTTTGCGTCGCCGATAATATGAGCGTCGGTATTTATGTTCTTATTAATCTCGGCTCTGTCAACGTCAATATGTATAACCTTTGCATTTCTGGCAAAAGTATTAGGGTCACAGATAACTCTGTCAGAAAATCTCGCTCCGACTGCAATCAGCAAATCACAGTTCTTAACGGCGAGCGAGGTAACCTTTGTACCGTGCATACCAATCATACCGGTGAACGCCTCGTCACTTGCCGGAAATGCACCTAAGGCCATCAGCGACAATGTAATAGGACTGTCAACCGTCTTTTGGAACTTATGCAGCGCCTCAGAAGCGCCGGAAGAAATAATACCGCCGCCGGCATAAATCAAAGGCCGCTCTGCGCTGTGTATAAGCTCAACCGCCTTGTCAAAATCGCAGCTTTCGCTCTCTATCTTATAGTTATCAATCTTTTCGGGAATCTTCTTTTCATACTCGGTAATCTGCGCGGTTGCGTCCTTTGTAATATCAATAAGAACCGGACCCGGACGGCCGGAAGCCGCAATCTTGAACGCCTTTCTGAATGTCGGCGCAATATCCTCAACCTTTCTGACAAGGAAGTTATGCTTTGTAATCGGCATTGTCACACCGACAATATCTATCTCCTGAAAGGTATCCTTGCCCAGCCAGTTGGTTGCAACGTTGCATGTAACAGCCACAAGCGGAACAGAATCCATATAAGCCGTGGCAATACCTGTTACAAGATTGGTTGCGCCCGGACCTGAAGTGGCAAAACACACACCGACCTTTCCGGTGCTGCGCGCATATCCGTCCGCAGCATGAGCAGCGCCCTGCTCATGAGCCGTCAAAATGTGCTTAATCTTGTGAGAATACTTATAGAAAGCATCATAGACGTTCAGGATAGTACCCCCCGGATATCCGAAAACTGTGTCAACACCCTGCTCAAGTAGACATTCCATAACAATATCGGCACCGTTTTTCTGCATTTAAACACATCTCCTTTACAATAATATAAGTATAACAAAATACACCTTTAGATTTTCGCTATTTGTTTATTATACTGCTTCAAAAAAGGAATGTCAATATTTCAGGTATCAAAAATTTGACAAATTTACGAGTCTGTAAAGAATTATTTTGTGTATTTACAGTTTTTGGCAAGTATGGTAAAATAACTTAGCGCGCATTTTGGATATGTGAAATGCGCCCCATGCACATACAGCACAACTTAGGTATGTTATTGACCTTAGTTGCTATGGCAAAATCGCTTGGTTACAGCATACGCACTTGCTCCGCAAGTCCGGTCATAGGAAGCCGTTATTAGGGGCACTGCCCCTAAAACCCCGAAGACATCTTTTATATGGATAATGTGACTTCACCTTCGGAAAGGTGGAAATGCAAACTGCGGTAGGTGAGCTGTGAAACAGCGAACACGAAGGTGCGCATCCGCCTCGCCGAAGGCGATTTAATATGATACGTCTTTTATATGCCGACTGCGCAATTGCACACTGCATTTTACATACCGAGTGCCTCACGTTGTATGCGAGCACAACTTAGGTGTGTTATTGACATTTGTAGGGGCGGATAGTATGATACATACGCAATCGAAGATTGCGGTCACAGTGCAAGACTAAGGCCGATTATTGACTTTAGATAATATATCACAAACGCATAGTATGATACATACGCAATCGAAGATTGCGGTCACAGTGCAAAAGGAGAAAAAACCATGGTATTTTTAGAACTATTCCTCACATTTGCCAAGGTCGGAGTCATGACCTTCGGCGGCGGTTACGCTATGCTCCCTATACTGGAGCGCGAGGTAGTCGATGGTAAGAAATGGGCGACAAGCGAGGAGCTTCTCAACTACTTCGCGGTCGGTCAATGTACGCCCGGCATTATCGC
>CAJKEB010000033.1 GCA_905198865.1 uncultured Eubacteriales bacterium | reverse complement strand
TTTAACTTATATTTTAAGATATAATATCTATTCAAATCAAAAAAGGTGCATGACAAGCATGCACCCTAAAAAACTATTTATTATTCATAAAATTTTTAGAAGCCGTAACGGCATTGCGCATCAGCATCGCAATAGTCATAGGTCCGACTCCGCCGGGAACCGGGGTTATTGCGCCGGCAACCGGCTCAACGCTGTCAAAATCAACATCGCCGCACAGCTTGCCGTTTTCATCTCTGTCCATTCCCACGTCAATCACTACCGCTCCGGGCTTAACCATATCAGCTTTGACAAACTTGGCTATGCCGACAGCCGCAACGAGTATATCGGCTTGTTTCGTGACTTCTGACAAGTCCTTGGTATGAGAATGACATGTTGTTACAGTTCCGTTTTCATGAAGCAATAACATTGACATAGGCTTGCCTACTATATTGCTTCTGCCTATTACGACACAGTTCTTGCCATCGACATCGACTCCGCTTTCGTGTATAAGCTCCATAATTCCGGCAGGAGTACACGGAAGAAAATCAAAATCTCCGATCATTATCTTTCCGACATTAACCGGGTGAAAAGCGTCAACATCCTTATCCGGCCGAATATTGTTGATTATGACTTTGTCATCCAGATGCTCAGGCAGCGGAAGCTGAACAAGAATTCCGTCTATTTTCTCATCATCATTCAGCTTATTTATCAGCGCCAGGAGTTCTTCCTCGGTCGTTTCCTCAGGCAGCTTGTGCATTTGAGAATATATTCCGATTTCCTCGCAGGCTTTTTCCTTATTCCTCACATAAACCTTTGAGGCAGGGTCTTCTCCGACCAGAACGACTGCAAGCCCGGTTTGCTTGCCTTTGTTCTTTAATTCCTGAACCTCGGATTTTAATTCTTCTTTCACGCGCGCGGAAACAACCTTTCCACTAAGTAATTTTGCCATTGTTTAATCACCTCATATAATAGTTTTGTAAAATATTATTTATACCTCTTTTGTTTATTTGACTTATTATTTCCGCTTGTTTTGTTCGACTTCGGCGGACATATAAGGCACTTATCGTCATAGCCTATCAAATCCTCACGTCCCGCCTTTTTTAATGCTTTTAAAACAATATTATAGTTCTTTGGGTTTCTGTACTGAAGTAAGGCTCTTTGCATCTGCTTTTCCTCGTATGACCTCGGAACATAGACCCCCTCCATCGTTCTCGGATCAATGCCTGTATAGTACATACACGTCGAAATACTTCCGGGCGTCGGATAAAAATCCTGAACCTGCTCCGGATTATGCCCTGTATCACGCAGATATTCGGCAAGCTTTACCGCATCGCCGAGAGTGCTTCCGGGATGTGACGACATTAGGTACGGCACAAGAAATTGATTTTTGTTCAGTTCCTTATTAACCTTTTCATATTTCCGGCAGAACTTGCTGTATACATCAATTCCGGGCTTTCCCATATACTTCAATACATTGTCCGAAATATGTTCGGGCGCAACCTTGAGCTGACCGCTGACGTGATGGCTTACAAGCTCATAAAAGAAGCTGTCATCCTTGTCATAAATCAGATAGTCATATCTGATACCGCTCCTGACAAATACCTTCTTTATCTTAGGCAGGCTGCGCAGCTTTTTGAGTAGTTCAAGATAATCACTGTGGTCAACAATCAGATTTCTGCACGGCTTCGGGAATAAGCATTGACGAGTTTTGCATACTCCACGCTTTAACTGCTCCTTGCACGCCGCAGAGCGAAAATTCGCAGTTGGTCCGCCAACATCGTGTATATAGCCTTTAAAATTCTTCAAAGTTGTCAAAAGCTTTGCTTCTTCAATGATAGACTCATGGCTTCTGGCTGTAACAGTTCTTCCCTGATGATAGGTAAGAGCGCAAAAATTACAGCCGCCGTAACAGCCGCGGCATGATGTGATCGAAAATTCAACCTCCTGAAGCGCCGGAACACCGCCTTGCTTTTTATATATCGGATGATATGTCCTTGTATAAGGCAGAGCATACACATCGTCAAGTTCCTGTGTACTAAGCGGCGCTGCGGGTGGATTTTGTACAGTATATCTGTCACGGTCAAGCTGAATCAACGGTTTGCCTCGTACGGCGTCCTGTTCTTCATACTCAATTCGCGTTGCGTCTGCATATTTTCTCTTGTCTGATACAACTTCATCATAGCCCGGAAGTATAATTCCGTCATATGGCAGGGCAGCTTCATCGCTTTCAATATACATTGTACCCGTAACGCTTTTGATTTCACGGATAGGCACACCGGCATTTAACAGCTCTGCAACTTCTACAATTTGTCTTTCGCCCATGCCGAAAATAAGCAAATCCGCTCCGCTGTCAATCAGAATACTGCGGCGGACTTTGTTGCTCCAGTAGTCGTAATGCGCAAATCTGCGAAGACTTGCCTCTATACCGCCGATTATAATAGGAATGTCGCCATATGCCTCTCTGATACGATTGCAATATACTATATCCGCTCTGTCCGGTCTGCACCCTGCTTTTCCGCCGGGAGAATATAAGTCGGTATTTCTGATCTTTTTTGCAGATGTGTAGTGATTGACCATAGGGTCAATGTTCCCGGACATAACAATAAACCCAAGCCGCGGCCTTCCGAGCCGCTTGAAGGGTTCACAGCTGTGCCAGTCCGGCTGGGGAATAATTCCGACAGTATATCCGTTATGCTCAAGAACACGAGAGATAATGGCATGTCCGAAGCTGGGATGATCAACATATGCGTCACCGATGACGTATACAAAGTCAAACTCATCTATCCCCATTATATTTAAATCTTTCTTTGAAACAGGCAAAAAATTATTCATGGAATTATTATAACATTTAATATATGCTTATGTCAAATGTATAATAACAAAAAAGCAGAGCGCAAATATGCCCTGCTTTTTGTTTAATTGGGAAGAAATATGTTTACTTAATTTGTAAAATAAATTGTTTTTGTTTCCGCAAGCGGATTCATTGAATTAACTCCACTCCAAATAAAAGCTCTTATTGAGTCTATTTCTGCTCTCTGAGCCGGAATACTAAAATCGAAAGAAGCATAATCACTGTTTGTATCAAAGTTTGCCTCTGCGCAATCAATATTCAGCAGCCCGCCTTTCATATCATATACTGCCAAAATAATATAGCCATTTATATCGTTGCTTTTTATCTTGTTAACCTCGATTTTAACATTGAAGTTCTCATTAATTTGCGGTGCGGTACTGATTACTTCACCTACCTGATTAAGAATAGACATTCCGTTTATAATATAACCGCAATATTGTCTATCCAATTGTTTGAACAATTTACTTTTTTTAGTTTTTTATTTGAACTAAAATCAAGCTCCAACAAACCATTGTAGCTACAGTCTAATTCCTCAAGTTCTGTATTCTTGCTTAAATCGATCCCAAACAATGCATTATGCGAACAGTTAAGTTTTTTAAGTTTGGTATTATTACTGAGATCAAGTTCGCGCAGATAGCCAAATTCAACTGTAAGCTCCTCAAGGTTGATCATATATTCAAGATAATCAATTTTTTCAATCTGTTTGCCATAGCTGCTCCAGCCTTCGCTCCCATCTATATTAAGAACGCGTATGTTTTGGTAGTCGCTTAAATAAATATCACTATCATCGTTATAATCACTGTACCTTTCAGGATCTGAAGCCTTTAAAGCCGCAATTATATCTCGCTTGATTTTTATCAGCTCGTATTCAACAGGCGTCTCTGCAGGCAAATCAGCCTTGTTGTAATTAAATACTACCGTGTTTTCCCCAAAAGAAATATATTCATCCACGGTTGCGCTGTCTCCGCAGAATGTATATCCTTCTATTGGCGGAGCTGTTATCCATACGGATTGCCAAATATGACTCGTTGAATATATTTATACTTAAATACATTTTCTTTTCCTTTGACAACTCACAGCTTTCAAAAGCGTTATCTATCAAGTTTGCAAATATGGAAACTACGTCCAATTCCTTTATAAAAGACAAATCGGTATTCTCTATATCAACTTGAAAATCTATTTGGTTTTTATTGCATTAAAAACCTTGAAAATTAAGCAGTTTTATAGTAAAATTTAGAGTAGATATTTATTTTGAAAAAGGGTGAAAATATGAACAATTATAAAGGTGCGGTATTCTTCGACTTTGACGGTACATTGGTTGATGAGCGTGAAAAGCTGTTTGTACCGACTCCGGAAACTCAAAAATCTGTCAGGAGACTTCATGAAAACGGATATATGGTCGGACTTGCAACCGGCCGTGCAAAGTGTTATGTGCCTGAAACGTATATAGACTTTGACTGCTATGTCACATCAAACGGAGCATATGCAGCTGTCGGCGACAATATAATTGCAGATGAAGTTATTGAAACTGATGAGCTGAGAGAAATATTCAAATTCTTTGAAGATAATAACATGGGATATATGACTGAGAGCAATGAGCAGTGCTATTACAGCACAAGCTGCTATGAACAATTCGAGGAAATGATTGAAAAGTTCAATATAAGCACGACATGCTTCAGCCCGATGCCTGAGATTGAAAAGGTCAAGGCGAACAAAATGATGTTCACTTATTATGATGAGGACTCACTTGAAAGACTGCGCAAAAATTTCGGTGATAAGTATTATATCACGATGCACAGGCATGACCCGTCAGGTGATCTCGGCATAAAGAATGTTTCAAAGGCTGAGGGAATAAGACAGGTAATCCGCGAGTTTAATCTTGACATTTCCGACACATATGCGTTCGGCGATGGTGAAAATGATTATGAAATGCTCGCAACGGTTGGACACGGTATTGTAATGGGTCACCATTCACCGAAACTTGACGGTATTGCCGAATATATTACAGATACCGTTATAAACGAGGGCGTTACCAAAGGTCTGAAAAAATTCGGCTTGATATAGAATAATTATTAAATTAAGTTCATAAAATACTGTAAATCCTTAAAAATGCAGGTGTGTATTTATGTTTAAAACGATTAACCTTAAAAAACTTGTAATATCACTGTTGGTGACCTTCGGAGCCGGCTTTTTGGCATATTTTTTCTCAAAAGATGCGATGCAGGACTATGCAAATTTAAATCTTCCTCCGCTGTCGCCGCCGTCCGTTGTTTTTTCGATCGTTTGGCCGTTGCTTTATCTTTTGATGAGTATTGGACTTTATATTACTTCAAACTCAAAAGCGCCGCAGCCGCAGAAAAGCTTGGGTTATGTACTGTATGGAATTCAACTGGTATTTAATTTTCTGTGGACTTTATTTTTCTTTGTGTTTGGATTTTATACATTTTCTGCGGTATGGCTGGCAATCCTGATTATAATTGTTGCATTTTGTACTTTTGTTTTCTTCAGAGTAAACAGCACGGCGGGAAAGCTAATGCTGCCATATCTCATTTGGCTGTTATTTGCACTCTATCTGAATATCGGCACGGCAATTCTGAACTGAAAACTCAATACTTTTAAATTCCCGCTCATATTGAGTGGGAATTTAAATTTTGCGGCAAATTTTTCAGCAAGACTTTACAAAATGAAAAAATAATGCTATTATACTATACATATGAAATCTATAAAGAACAGGAGTTTGAATTTATGAACGCAGTAGTTACCGTTATGGGAATTGATAAACCGGGCATCATTGCGAAAACAAGTAGTTTGCTCTTTGAAAATGATATTAATATTCTGGACATCACTCAAACAATAGTTCAGAACATTTTTACTATGGTCATGTTCGTTGACGTAAGCCGAAACAAAACTGACTTCGGCACGCTTGCAGAGAAGTTAAATGAGCTTGGTGAAGAGCTTGGCGTGGAAATCCGCATCCAGCATGAAGATATATTTAATTCAATGCACCGGATTTAGTAAAAATGAAAGGATAATTACATATGATTAATCTGAACACAAAAGAGATTACCGAAACTATCAAAATGATTCGTGATGAGCATCTTGATATTCGCACAATAACAATGGGTATTTCACTGCTTGACTGCGCAGACGAAGACCCAAATAAGGCTTGCAGCAAAATATACGACAAGATTACCCGCTGTGCCAAAAATCTGGTTGAAACGGGCGAGAAAATCAGTCGCAGATACGGAATTCCTATTATACATAAGCGTATTTCCGTCACGCCTATCTCTTTGGTTGCGGCAGCAAGCAAAACGGACAACTATGTTCCGTTTGCCAAAACTCTTGATAAAGCTGCAAAAGAGCTTGGTGTAAACTTCATCGGCGGATTTTCGGCGCTGGTATACAAAGGATATTCCGACAGCGACCGCAAACTTATAAAATCAATCCCTGAGGCACTTTGCTCAACCGATTATGTTTGCTCATCAGTCGGTGTTGCATCCACTAAAGCCGGTATAAATATGGACGCCGTAAAAGAAATGGGCGAAATAATAGTAAAGATGTCAAAAATGTCAAAAGACGATGACTCGCTCGGCTGCGCAAAATTTGTTGTATTTGCCAATCCTGTTGAAGACAACCCGTTCATGGCAGGTGCTTTTCATGGTGTTGGCGAAAGCGAAACAGTTATCAATGTCGGCGTCAGCGGTCCCGGTGTTGTTAAATCAGCGCTTGAACAAGTTAAGGACGGCGACTTCGGAACAGTTGCCGAAACTGTAAAAAATACTGCTTTTAAGATTACTCGTATGGGTCAGCTTGTTGCACGTGAAGCATCAAAGATGCTTGGAGTTAACTCCGGTATTGTTGACTTGTCACTTGCTCCCACTCCAGAGGTTGGCGACAGTGTTGCACATATATTGGAAGAAATGGGACTTGAAAAATGCGGCTGCCACGGAACAACAGCTGCGCTTGCACTGCTTAACGACGCTGTAAAAAAGGGTGGTGTAATGGCATCAAGCTATGTAGGCGGCCTCAGCGGTGCGTTTATACCGGTCAGCGAGGATGCAGGCATGATTTCTTCAGCTGAATGCGGCGCATTGTCGCTCGATAAGCTTGAAGCTATGACCTGTGTATGTTCGGTTGGACTCGACATGATTGCTGTTCCGGGTGACACGCCAGCTTCTACTATTTCGGCTATTATTGCAGATGAAATGGCAATCGGTGTGATTAATCAGAAAACTACTGCTGTCAGAATTATTCCCGCAGCCGGCAAAACAGTCGGCGATAGCCTTGAATTTGGGGGGCTTTTAGGCGCGGCTCCTGTAATGCCGGTTCATCCATACTCAGCTGAAAAATTTATTGGACGCGGCGGCAGAATTCCCGCACCAATCCACAGTCTGAAAAACTAATAACCTCTTTGCTCCCCAATCAAGGAGAGCTTAGACTATATACTAAAGCGGTTGCAAATCCACTATTGCAACCGCTTTTGTTTACAGTCTGAATTTAAATTCTTTCTCCCTATCCATAAAAAGTGCCACTCATTTTACCGGCGTCGTCACTTTATTTTCCAGCTCGCAGCGTGTTACGTCCTCCCAGTTGCGGCGGATGGCGATCTCGGCGGTAAGGTCAGTATTGTTATACGCGACGGACCACTGGGTGTTGCTTGTGATGTCATCAGGGTTGGGGTCTTGTGCCGCCGATTTCATTGCGTTCCACACGGTATCGTTGGTGTAATTGTCTTTTTCCGTCTCCAGCACCTTCAGCACGGCGTCATAGCGTTCCCTGCCGTGACCGTAGATACCGTTTTTCTGATTTGGAAGTACCTTATCCTTATGACGAATTAAGAAATTAGTAACCGCCTCTGATGGAGTATCTATAAGCTCTCTTGGTTCGCCGTTAATGTCATACTCTATTACTCTGCCATCGCCTGATGCATCGGTGACGTAGAAATGATAGTCTCTGCCACTGGAAGCGAACATGTCATAGCTTCGCAAAAGCTCCACCGCTTCCTCTGTGGTCGCCGCCCGGTCAAGCACAAGACGTATGGCAAGCGTAGTCGAAATGACGGGCTTGCCGGTGTTTTGATGTACAGGCTCACTATCAAGTGTCAACACAGCGATAGACACACCCTTTTCGTTCATACCGTCAAGACATACAAAAGGCGCAGTCAGGCTCGCCATCTTATTTTTGATATTCTCATCCGGCACATTTGCCGAAACATTGTCAAGCGCAGCAAAGGCAATAGACTTATATCCGTCCTTTGGAGCACAATAAACCAACATAGAAGATGTATCTTTGCTAAAATCGTAATTTCGCCCCATATGAATATCGCCGTCCTTATCGGTCAGTGTAAACGCCGTACAGCCAAAACTGGGTGCTTTGATCTTCACAGGCAGCAGCGGCAGCGACTCTTTCACAATTGCGTCAATCATCGCCTGATCGTCCGTAATGCCGTAATCAATCATATTTTCAAGATTGTAATCGTATTTGACGTCCATGCGATAGAGATTGTAGCCATCCTTGTAATCTGTAAGCTTCTCAATACTGCCGATGGTCTGGATTCTGGTAAAATACAGCGCCAAAAACGCAACGGCGGCTAATGCAACAACCGACAAAATCACCAACAAAATTAGCAAAATACGCTTCATAACTATATTCATGTCGTTTCCTCCTTTTAGGTTTGGTATAAATATCATTGGTTAATAGATTATGTATTTCTTCATCAATATCGGCATCTATTCTAATGCTTAAGTAATATAATCAATTATGTTATCAATGCAATAATCTTATTTGTTTTCCATTTCATAAAGGTTGTATGCTTACCTTTTCCCTTGTGCGGTCAGCATTACATTTTAAATTCGTTTTCTCATTGAACCTGCCTACTAAGAGATTATTTTTGAATTTATCTTATTCTGTCAGAATATCCAACATTGTTTTTGGGTTATATTTCATAATAAAGAGTTCCAAACTTTCTTTCAGCACTTCTATCTGGGATTTCAGATAAAATTCGTCCTCAAATAATGCGTAATGTACGCAAGCTCGAATCAGAATGAAAATCAGTGGTGTCAGTTTTTGATAGGCAATACCGAGTTTGCCTTCTAAGTTTTTTGCGTATTCGGTATAACGCTTATCAACACCTGCAAAGAATTTCTGACCGTATTCTCTGTATTTCGGGTGGGTATAAACCTGATACATCAGGCGGTATTTCTTTCCGTGTTTTTTTGCCGTCCAGTAGAGTATCTCGTCTCTGTATAATTCGCCACACAATCATCCCACCTTTTTCGTTTAAATCGTTCGTTTTGAATAATAGTATAACATACATCTGATTAAAATGCAATATGTTTCAGCATTTTAATGTACGAACAGATTGCAATATGAAGGAACATACTTAACATCTACCTGTAGCTTTTGCCCCGGATATTCAGCTCTTTGATTATATCATAGTTTGAAACTATTCTCAATTTTATTGTTCCCATGTATAATATCATAACAAAAAAAATCAAAAATTTATAAAAAAAGTGTTGACAAGCGCTGTATGTTCTGATATAATATCTAATGTTGTCGCGGTCAACACTTCAACACAGCAAATGGCGGTATAGCTCAGTTGGCTAGAGCATACGGTTCATACCCGTAGTGTCACTGGTTCAAATCCAGTTACCGCTACCATTTGGCTCCTTGGTCAAGCGGTTAAGACTCCGGCCTCTCACGCCGGCTACAGGGGTTCGAATCCCCTAGGAGTCACCATGAAAAGCTAACGGTTTTCGCCGTTAGCTTTTTTTATTAAACAAGCGGAGCCGAAGCTCCGCTGTTCTTTTTATCTTTTATTATTCCCGCGTTTTGCGAGGTCATTTGTGATTAACATTTCAAGGTTTTTGATTATAACTTTAGTATTCTCTTGTACGCAGCTGTTGTCTATTTTGACTATTGCATTGCCTATTTTTTTCTCATAAACAATCATAATAAATTGCCTCCGTTAGCAAGCTTACTAAAATATACTCAATTATACTTTAATTATTACTCAAAATTGACACTCGATTAATACAAGCTATTTATTATTAATATACGAATTTAGTCTTGTTCTTACATTCTCCTGCAAATTTCTGTAAAAGAACTGGTAGTCGTAAAGATGATAAATACCGTCCTCAAACAAAGAGTTTGAGTAATCTGACGGAACTATATCCGGAACCTTAAGTGTTCCTCTGGTTTCATCAATATATGCCCCTGTAAGATTAGGAATTTCTTTTGTAATTGAACCGCTGTAATCCGTAAAGCAAGCTCCGATGTTTTCAGATTTATCCGCTCTTGTAGAATCTGTTTTCCAATTCAGCGGGTTTATTGCATAGGTTCTTTCGTTTTCGCCGACAAGCAGCGAGCTTGTAATATTTTCCGCCTCTGAATTGAAGGTGATAATAACGCCGGTATCGCTCTCGCCCTGCGCAGGCTTTAACTGAGGATATTCTTTTACATCTTCCTCTGTCAGCTTCCAGCCGATACAGTATGCTGCAACAAGACGATCACTGTATTTCTTTTCGTCAAATAAATCCCTCATAAGCCTTATGACCATATCAGAACCTTGTGAAAAACCTGCGAGAATAAGCGGTCTGTTATTGTCAGAGTTTTCTGCATAATATAAAAATGCGTCCTTTACATCCTCGTAAGCATAATCAAGATAAACTTCTCTGTCATCCTCATCCATACTGTAGATAGGAAAAGTAGCCTGACGATAATACGGCGCATATACCGATGCTGCATCATATATACCAAGCTCCATATTAAGCGCTCCCGTAAAGCTTTGACGGTATTTCTCATCTGTAATATTTGCGTTCAGATTACCGTTTTTTCCCATATCAACTGTAGGGCAGACAATAAATAAATCCGCCTGTTTATCTTCTCCCTCATTCCAATATGCCCAATTCTCGTCTTTTGAATAATCAACCGTTGTGATATAGTCAAAAAATTCTTCGTTTGTATATGTTTTTTCAACTGTGACGGTTGAACCGTTTTTAATCACATATTCAGACAGACCGTATTCCGTACCATTGTCCGCCCAATCGTATGTATATCCAAGACGTGTCCACGGATAATTGTGCGGATAATACGAATCGATAATTTTTGAATTGAACCACTCTATATATTCCGGGTCTGTGTTTTCGGGGAAATCAAGTACTGCCAAAGTTGTATCAATACGTCTATCAGCACTCGGTCTGTAAAGATCATCAGGATCCACCCACATAGTAGTAAAGTGTGTTTTTCCGCTCTGCGGAGAAACTCCGATAAGCTGCTGCATTCTCAGCACCATATCGTCTGAATATCCGTTCGTATTTCCAAACTGTGCAACTTCATCAGCCGTAAATACCCAAACATCTCCAAAATCTATGGTAATTTCCTCGCCTGACGGATAGGAATCCGGATACTTATGCCATGTGCATACCAATACCTTATCGGCAGACGTATCTATTGGATATAACGGTAATATTTCATCCTCATCAGCCTGTATAGCGTCAACGATAGCGTTATGATACAAGTACAGGTTATCACAAAGACTTATTGACTCCTCAGAGATATATGTTGTACCATCTTCGATATATGTATTTTTTTCTGTATAGAAAGTGCCGTCGTCTACTACTATGGTATTTGTTCCGTTACGGAATTCCAGACCGTAATCCCCGATTTCCACTAATACATCATCAGGTTTTTCTGCTGTCCAGGATACCGTATAACCCTTTTCCTCAAACACCGCACGCAGCGGAATGTATGTACTATCCTGCGCCGCAGCAGCAAACGAAGTGAACGAAAGCAGCATAACTGCACACAATACCATGCTTATAATTCTTTTCTTCATAATTCAAATACCTCCTGCTTAAAATTTATTATATTATGATTCACAGATAGATACGATTATATTTAACACAACTCTCACACAAAGGTATCATTTCATCAATACTGTTCCAAAGAAAATATGTTGTTATATCGCTGTCTGTATTCGTATTATTTATATCTATAATATTTGTTCCCATATCAAGGCTTTCTTCATATATGTTTACCCCTGCCATGATATCATCATAGTTTTCATTCATTTCTATCAAAACTGCATTCATAGCTTCAGGTACATATATATACGCCTTGTTATTTGCGGCATCTATAATTTTTATATCACTACAAACCTCTGATATTGAGCCGAACAGGCGTCCGTGCTCCTTGCCGAAAATATCGGCTTTATAATCCTCGTCTGTGAACACTGACGATATATCAGTTGCTTTCCATTCTGTATTATCGATTGAATAAGTGATTTTTCCGTCACTGTTCTTTACATATATTCCGCCATTAACAAGTGGTGATAACTCTGCTTTGTATACTACGACTGACGACTCAACAAATGTATGCCAAACAACAGCACCCCCTGTATCGCATACAAACATTCTGTTTCCCGCGCCATTAATTGTAGTTGCATCAACAGTTATCTTATCGGACACATTAGTGACATAGCTGCCATAAACGTTTACGTTTCCGTCAATATCGGTATCGCCGTTAAGCGTCGCTATTGAGCCAAACACATTTGTTTTGCCGAGAGAGGTTATTGCTCCGCCGCCTGAGGAGGAAGCTGTATTATCAGTAAAAGTTGAATATATTATTGTCGCAGTTCCGCTGTTATTATAGATTGCACCGCCGTTTGAAGTGTTAAGGAACACAGAACAGTTAAGCATATCAAGCTTTGCATTGCCGCTAAGTCCTATTGCGCCGCCGTAACCTGAACTATTTTCCGTAAAGACACAGTTTACAAGCTTAACACTGCCGCCGTCGGAATATATTGCACCGCCTGCAGCTCCGCTTTTGTTTTCAAACATTATACAGTTTTTCAGATAAACGCTTCCGCCTTTGTTTTCGACTGCACCGCCGTTTTCCTTGCTGTAGCCCGAACGAAGATTGAGGCTTTCACACTCCAGAGTGCCGCTTCCGGTCACATTAAACAGCTGCGTTCCCTCGCGGCTGTGTATAGCAGTGTAATTCTCCCAGTCTTCATTGAAATTTCCTTCGATTTTTATATCTGCATCGATTGTTAAAGGCTTGCTCAGGTATATATAATGCACGCTATCTTCAAAGATAATTTCATCTTCTGCGCCGCCGTATTCCTTCATATAAGAAACAGCTTCTCTTAATGAAATCATGCCGTCATACGGATTCTCTGTGTCTGACTCTGTTGTTACCGTAAAGAAGGGGTGTTCTTCAACATAAATTCTTCCGAGAGAAATGTCCGCGTAGGTACAATCACATTCCGTAACGGCAATAATTTCGTATTCACCTGACAAATTATCTGATGTCCACGAATTAAAGCTCAGAGTATCCGTACTTTCACCATAAGCCAGGGATATATTGTCTTGTCTGAACAACTCAATTCTGTCATTGTCATTTTTAGCGTACACCACAGCACTGCACGTTATATCTCCGCTGTCATAGGTTGATGTTTTTTTCACCTTAAATGCAAAGCTTTCTCCGTCTGCAAGCGCCTTGGCACCACATTCAAGCTCCGTGTATGTGCCCGTATTTGTTTCGTCGGCATTAATATCAAGTCTGGAATAATTTAAATCCTGTTCAGCTGAATATATATTTATAACCGGTATACTTTCGTCCCCAGCTTTGATAACAAGTCGGAATTTAACCTTTTCTCCATTTGCGTTCACGCGGCATTTATCGGGCGGTGACGTTAACGCTGACATCAAGGAAACGCTTCCGGCAGGAAGCTCCTCCGATGTATCGGTTATCATCCATGAATTCCATTTCTTATTGTAATAATACGACTCAAATAACTGATAATTTACCTCCTGCGTATCCTCCGGCAAATCTTCAAACATCGTATTAAGTACCGTCTCAAGTCCGGTATATTCAAGTGTAACATCAGCCAAGCCGTATGCGAATTCACCGATATTGGCATTAATACTTGCTCCCGATACATCATAGCTTTTATCCGAAACGCTGAAATCATATGTTTCGGTATTGTTATAATAGTACGCCTCTGTAACTGTTTTTTCAGGATTTACCGTAACTGTAACAGTATATTTTCCGGCCGACAGACTTCCGATGCTAATCGTTTCTGCTTGTGAGGTGTCAGAAGATTCATACGAGTATATTTTGCCGGTATATGTACCGTTTTTGCTGATTATTTCGCTGTTATTCGATTTATCCGTCACTGTAACTGTGTAATCAAGAGTGCCGACAAAGTCTTTTAAAGAGGTGTTTTCAAATTCAGGGAAAACATA
Organism: uncultured Eubacteriales bacterium; assembly: GCA_905198865.1. Classification (GTDB taxonomy): domain Bacteria; phylum Bacillota; class Clostridia; order Monoglobales; family Monoglobaceae; genus Monoglobus. The sequence continues at coordinate 5,968 of CAJKEB010000033.1, read as the reverse complement.
AATGCTGTCCTGCGCTGAGTATACGTTCATTAAAAAAGTGGTATACAAACTGTCGGTCGAGATATTTATGGATTTTATATTAATGTCCACGTTTGAAAACTTGTCAAGGGTTGCACTCTCATCTGTTTCATATTCAACATTCTCGCTGTACGGTTCTAATAACGTAAAAAATTCAAGAACACCGTCATAGCCATCAAAGGACCATGTGTCATAAGAAAATTTTGCGTACGGTGTCATATTAAGTACATTGAGCTTATTGGGAGCTATGCGTCTGTTGGTATCCGTCTGTCGGTCAGAGTCGGAGTCAGAAACTATAAGCGCCTTATAATAATCCGCATCCTGTTGCGTAAAATCCTTATCGCAGATATAACCCCATGTGGTTAATAAGTGTCCGCCGTTTCTGTTGCCGTAATCATCTACCCAACCTAAAGTAAAACAAATTCCCCAACCATTTTCAAGGGCGTCTGTTACATCTTTTATCTTCTCATGATTGTTTGAAACATATATATAATCATTAACGCAGTCTGACGCATATTCCTTGAGGTATCCGCCGCTCTTGCCGTAGTCCTTTACATGCGCCCAGCTGTCATATGACTGCTTCTGATATGTTCCGTTAAAGAACCATTCTATTCCATAACCCGCACTGCCCACAATATCGGTAAAGCTGTCGCGGAATAGGTCAAAAAGATCGTCTTCGCTGTTAAAGCCTGCCTTTTCCCCCCATCCGGTGTAATGGAGAATATTCGACGTTGCTGCTGCCCAGCAAAGCTCATCGTTGCCACCATCAGGCGCTTTCGTCTTTTCAGCGTCTATGAAATCAAGAGATTCCATTGTAAACTGCGAATTTTCAAGCTTTGCCGAAACAAGCTTCTCCTGTACCATATCAATGTTTGAGTCAGACAGACCTGTTAAAAAGACCTCGGTATTATCCTCGGCGGAAAGCGTGAATTTTACACTGTAATATCCGTTCGTCGTAACAGTTCCCTGTTCACTTAAGGACACACTGTTTTTAGGAATTATGTCATTAAGCGTTACAATAATAATGCTGCTGTCATTTTCAAAAATCTCATATGCAGAAATTTTATCCAATTCATCAAAAAATTCCAGTTCTTTGGCATTAATTACACCGTCATATGTGTGCTTATCTCCTTCAACATCGGTTATTACAGTATAAAATCCATACGCATCATACATTTGAGGCGATATGAAATCACTGTCAGAAAATGCGAAAACATCAAGTGAACATACAGCAATAATCACCGCGGCAAATAAGACCGATAGAAAATGTTTTTTCATAATATATTCCTCCGTTTGTGATTAAGCTATAAAACAGTTATAGAAATAATACACTAGATTTTCCAGAATTGCAAGAGGTTTTATAAAAAAATCGGCAATCTATACGACTGCCGATTTTAAATTAATTCTGTTTAATTTCATTATTCAAAATATTGATTAAGTATTTAAGCATTGATATTAACCAAAGTATCTCTGCTTCATCAAAGTCTAAACCATCCTATTTCTCTAAAAACTGTAACAAGGATTTCCTTGTGATTTTTCTGCATCCTAATCTGCCCGTTTAAGTCTGAAAATGCGTCAACCAAAGCTTCATTCATTGTTCCAATAACAACAGAACCCGCTTCAATTACTGTGTCGTCATTAGTATTGTAATATGCTGTCACCCAGCCGCCGCACCAATATGTAAACTCGCCTATCCCATAGGTGTGTTGCACACTGTCACTATCATACGGCAGTAATTGTATCTCCTGAATATTCAATACTGCTGATATTTACAGGATATTGTTCGTCTGCCTGCACTGCGGTAAACAAATTAAGGACTAATGTCATTGTGCATACAATAAGAACTGCACAGATTTTCTTTATTGTCCTTATATTTCCTCCGATTTTTTACTAATTTAATTATATTTTTTCAATTACTCTGACTAAAAAAATCTGTATTTTTAATAAAATATTTTTTACATAATAAATTGTCTATATCACCCTTTTGTGTGATGTATAACTTTGGTTATAATGTTATAATTATTTATATCTATAAAGGAGGGTTTCATTATGAAGCGAAAAATCATATCAATACTCACGGCGGTGTCAATGCTTATGTCGCTTATACCGCTTATAGGCGCAGTGCCTGTATCGGCGACTATGTTCAGATGGGAACATATTACGAGCGTCCGATATTATGGCGGTGCGTAGCCTTTGAAAAAATTACAGGATATGATACAAACGGCAATCCGATTACCGACTCCACCGACACAGTGACGACATATCAGGACGGCTATCTTCCGCTTATGATGTCGGACAAAATCCTGTGTTTAAAGGCTTTTGACGCGAAAACAAGCGCGAACACCGAAACAGGCTCGCACAGCAGGAGTACACAAAGAACTACTGCCGGCACCGGAGTTACTGCCGCTACCGCTTACATCGCCACTGCCTGCTCCAGTTATTGGGCTGACAGCAATATAAGGTGCTGGCTCAACTCCGACGCGGCTGCAGGCAATGTGGAGTGGCTATGCGGCAATCCGCCGTCGGGTTCTAGTGTCGGTGTAAAGTACAATGCATACGACCAAGAGGCAGGATTTTTAACAAGCTTCTCGAGCGATGAAAAGGCGGCTATAAAAACAGTAACGCAAAAATCCATTCTGATAGAATGTGACAAGATCGCTGTTGAAAACACAACCGGCACAGAGCCGTTTGCTAGCAGTGGTGAGGTTAACATTATAAGCAACATATCCGGAAATTACACTAATGCGTACTCGGAGCTTGTGACTGATACAATGTTTTTACCGGACGTGCAGCAAATAAGTAATCTTTATGCTAACAACGCTATATTGGGCGATGGATATCACAGGGCGCTAATAAGCGCAGGCGCGTATAATGCAGATAACTGTTTGAGTGCAGATTCAATTAATGCCTTCACTAACAGTTCACCTTGGCACTACTGGCTTCGCACCCCTTCTGACAATGATTACAATACCAATCCTTACAGTGTCTACTCTATAAAAAACACAGGCGGTTTCGAAGGCATAGTTGCAAGCGATGGTCTTTACGGCGTACGTCCGGCTTTCTATCTCAATACTGCGACAGCTCTTGCCGGCAGCGGTACTGCTGAAACGCCGTACACGATAGAGCATCAGCATAACCTTGTAAAGCATGCTGCTGTACCTGCCACCTGTACGGAAGACGGCACAGGCGAATATTATAAGTGCGAGGGTGAAAACAGCTGCGGTAAAATGTTCAGCGATGCGGCAGGTACAACGGAAATCAGCGAAATTCCAACATTGACGGCAACAGGTCATAGCTGGGGCGCCTGGGGAATCACAAAACAGCCGACGACTACTGCTGCGGGCACGGCGAAGCGTGTCTGCGAGAATAATATTTCTCACACAGATACACTTACATTGCCTGTTCTGACTAATACAACCGCATGGGCGTATTCAATTCTTCAGACACCAACCTGTACGGAAAAAGGTTTACTGCAATGCACCCTGAAGGCAGAACCCACGATTAAAGTTAATGTTCAGGACGATGCGACCGGTCACAGCTGGGGCAGCTGGAATATCACAACCGAGCCAACGAGTAGCACAACAGGCACAGCTCAGCGCGTTTGTGCAAACGACATCGCCCACATTGACACGGTTGAATTACCCGATCTGACTGATACTGATTTCTGGACGCTAACAAGCATAAAAGCTGCAACCATAACAGAGGACGGTTGGCAGGAATATACCTCAGACTATGGCACGGTTACGGTTATAATCCCTGCCCTGACACATACGCATAATTGGGGTGAATGGGAACTCACCACAGAGCCTACAGAAACGAAAACAGGTATAGCAACACGCGTCTGCAAGACTAATGCCGAGCATAAGGAAACCAAGGATGTTCCCGTTCTGACTGACGAAGACGTCTGGACAGCCATGGGTGGATCACTGCCGACCTGTACCACAAAGGGTGCGACTGATTATTACTCTGATGATTACGGTACGGTTACGGTCATATATCCGGCAACAGGTCACAGCTGGGGCGACTGGAATATAACAAGCAATCCGACGCTTACCGCAACAGGCGAGGCGGAGCGTGTCTGCGAGAACAATGGTGAACATACCGAAACAGCTGTATTGCCTGTTCTGGGAAATACCACCGTATGGACGGCAGGAAAATTAAATGCTGCCACCTGTACGAAGAGCGGTTCTCAGACATATACCTCAATTTACGGCAAGGTTACGGTCATATATCCGGCAACAGGTCACAGCTGGGGCAGCTGGGAAATCACAACAAAGCCGACGCTCACCGAAACAGGCACAGCAGAGCGAACCTGTGCAAACGACAGCGCCCACATTGACAAGGTTGACTTGCCCATTCTGACTGATACTGCTGTGTGGACAGCAGGCTCATCGAAAGCTGCAACCATAACAGAGGACGGCTGGCAGGAATATAATTCAGACTACGGCACGGTTACGGTTATAATCCCTGCCCTGACACATACGCATAATTGGGGTGAATGGGAACTCACCACAGAGCCTACAGAAACGAAAACAGGTATCGCAACACGCGTCTGCCAGACTAATGACGAGCATAAGGACGCTGTAACGCTTCCCGTTCTGACCGATACCGGTGTATGGGTCAAAGGAACAAGAGTTGAACCTACCGAAACAACAGACGGTTCGCAGGAATACAACTCAATCTACGGTACGGTTACAGTCGTTCTTCCGGCTCTGAAATACAGCATCGAATATAAGGACGGAAAGGCTGTTGTAAATGTTTCCAAAGCCGGTACGCATGCTGTTATCTTCGCGGCATACGACGCTGACGGTAAACTGATTAGCGTTGAAGCACAGACGGTAACGCTTGAAAAGGGCGAAACCTCCGTTTCTCCGCTGACCTTTAACGCAACCGGCGCGACAAAAGTTAAGGTTATGCTTTGGGACAGCCTTACAAATATGAAGCCTCTCTGTAATTCAGACGAACAATAACCATACAGCATAATAAACAAATAATAACACCATAATTAAACGGCGCGGTTTCCCGCGCTGTTTCTTTTTATCTCTTTTTTCTGACGCTTTCTGCATAATAATTCTTCCAGATGAACAATTAAAATATTTTAACATAATACAAAAAAATACGGCTAACGTCAATTCGTTAACCGCATTTCATGTACTGTTCCTTTAAGAACCGCATAAATACTAAGTTTTTAAGAGTATCGAGGTTTATTTATTTGTATCTGAAATTAACCAAAATATCTCTTGAGAAGTCCTTCAAAGCCGCAGCCATGTCTTGCCTCACAATGGGACTTTCTCGACAAAACCTTTATTTTATGCCAATTTCAAGGTTTTACAGATGATTTTGCCCACCATCTGCCCACCTTTTCCCTGTGCCCACCATTTAACTTTTTGTGTTTTTTTGAAGAATTTTGTTAAATTCCCTTGACATATAAATAAAAATGTGGTAATATTTTATTAATAAAATATTGAGGAGAGATAAATATGGAACAGAATAAAATTGACAGAATAAAATTGACATGTACATAATGACAAACCAAAAGTATTTTCCAGCAGAAAAAATTATGTATTTGAAAGACAAACTTAGAACAATGGACGAAGAAAAGTTTTCACTGATTTCTACAATAGAATTTAAAGACCCTACCACAATTTTATTAGTGTCAATTTTCATTGGTACTTTAGGCATTGACAGATTTATGTTAGGCGATACTGGAATGGGAATCTTGAAGCTTCTTACAGCAGGTTTATGCGGAATATTAACAATTATTGATTGGTTTACTGTTTCTAAAAAAGCAAAAGAACTTAATTTTAATAATGTTATGGCATTGTTGTAAAAAAAAATTATTTATTTTACATATCCTATTGATATTATTGGCACTTGTATGGATTTTTAAATCGAATTCGTTGGGGTTTAATTGTATTATTAAGTCAATTTTTCGCATTGAATGTCCTAC
>CAJKEB010000032.1 GCA_905198865.1 uncultured Eubacteriales bacterium | reverse complement strand
GGAGAGGTGTCAGCGGAGCTGACGGAGAGGGCTTAGCTCGTCAAACTATAATTTATATTACAAAAAAACTGCTGCGTAATAATTGCAGCAGTCCGCTTTTAAGTATTAGTCTATATTGCAACAGACAAAGTCAGGTCTCTGTCCACTTCGATTCCCGCTCCGGAAAGTCCGGCTTTTACCGTTTCATAGGCGAGCTTTGGATAATTGTTTTCTTCGCTCAGGTGACCAAGCATGATATTCTCAGCGCCCATGCGCACAAGAAGCTCCGCCGCCTTTGCCGCGTCGTCATTGGACAAATGTCCGTAGCTGCCCCTTATCCTCTGCTTGAGCGGATACGGATACGGACCTACCTCAAGCATGTTTATGTCATGATTTGACTCAATCAGGACATCCTTACAGCCGCCGATTGAACGGAAAACCTCCTCAGTGAGCATTCCCATATCTGTCGCAACCGCCGCGCGCGTCTTGCCGTCGTCAAATGCGTATCCGACCGGGAACGCCGCATCGTGCGGGATTTTGAATGGGTTAATGCTTATATCGCCGATGGTAAACGGCTCTGTACCTTCGAATATCTTTATATTCTTATCGTTCAGTTTCCCTAAGTCATTCTGCATGATTGCCGCCCATGTCGCTGAGTTTGCATAGACAGGTATATCATAGCGGCGCATCATAACACCGATGCCCTTGATGTGGTCATAGTGCTCATGCGTTACAACTATACCGTCGATTTCCTCAGGCGATAAGTCAATCCGCGCCATTGCATCTTTAACCGCCTTGCCGCTTATTCCGCAGTCGACCAGGATTTTTGTGCTGTTTGTATAAACAAGGCTTGCATTGCCTTTGCTTCCGCTTTTTAAAGATTTAAGTTTCATAATTTATTCTTTATTATTCATTAATCGCTGCCGCTGTATCCGGAGCGTCCTGATTTATCTTTCTGCGTGTAATCTGTCCGCCGAGAGACCTCAGTTTACTCTCAAAATTCTCATAGCCCCGGTCGATATACTGAAGGTTTGTAATCTCGGTGACGCCGTCCGCAATAAGTCCGGCAATAACCATTGCCGCTCCTGCTCTTAAGTCCGTTGCCTTTACAGGCACGCCCCTGAGCTTCGTTCCGCCTTCGACAACAGCTGTGTCCTTGCCCTCAACATTGACATTGGCACCCATGCGGTTAAGCTCATCGACGTATCTCAAACGGTCGTCCCATACGTTTTCCTTCATGACGCTTGTACCGTTTGCCACAGTCAAAAGCGTCAGCATCTGCGGCTGCAAATCGGTCGGAAATCCCGGGTACGGCTGAGTTTTTACATTTACACGTTTAAGCTCCGGAGCATCGACAAAAATTCTTATTGCCTCGTCGAACTCCTGTACGCCTACACCCATTTCTTCAAGCTTCGCGCTGAGCGATTCCATGTGCTTGGGGATAATATTTGTAACAGTCACGTCGCCGCGTGTAGCCGCAGCGGCAATCATAAACGTACCCGCCTCAATCTGGTCGGGGATGACGCTGAACGTACCGCCGTGCAGTTCCTCAACGCCCCTTATTTTTATAACATCAGTACCTGCTCCTTTGATGTTTGCGCCCATAGAGTTTAAGAAGTTCGCCACATCCACCACATGTGGCTCCTTAGCCGCACTGTCGATAACAGTCATACCCTCTGCGAGAGTCGCCGCAAGCATAATATTGATGGTTGCACCGACCGACACAACGTCAAGATACACGGTATCGCCGACAAGCCGCTCCGCTTCGAGATTGACCATGGCGTATTCTATATCCGCATTTGCGCCAAGCGCCTCGAAACCCTTTATGTGCTGGTCAATCGGACGCACACCGAAGTCACAGCCGCCCGGCAATGCAACGCTGGCCTTTTTAAGTCTGCCCAAAAGCGCGCCCATCAGATATGAGGATGCGCGTATCTTTCTAACCCTGTCTGAGGACGCAACATGGTTATTCAGCTCGGTGCAGTCTACCTCAACCACATCTTCGCCGACAAACCTTGCCGTGCCGCCAAGACTGTTTATTATATCAATAATGTCAATAATATCACTGACATGGGGAACGTTTTCAATTATACATTTTCCCTTCACCAATATAGCGGCAACAAGAATGGCAACGGCAGAGTTCTTTGCACCGCTGATTTTAACTTCACCGCGCAGCCTGACGCCGCCCAGTATAACCATTTTTTCTTTGTTACTGTTCATTACAATGCCCCCACAAATATGCTCTTAATCCAATACATTATGTACAAATGCCTGTTATTGCTTAAAATTCGGATTTATTACCATATACATATACACTATTAAAGTTTACTGCTTTAGCCTTAGATATTATAACATAAAAAAACCATTTGACAATAGCACTTTGTCCTTTTTAAAACAATTTGACAAAAAGATTATCAAAACAGTTAATTTTTACTGCATTTTTATTATTACTGCTTTATTATAATACCGGTATAATACCGGCAAAATCAGTCGAAAATCACAATATATTGTGTTCATTCTGAACTTATTGTACAATTTGCACAACCAATCCGGCAAAATCGTATCTATATATCATAATTATATCATAGAAAAATTACAGAAGGATTACAGCTACATTAAAAATACAATATACACCTGTTTTCACCATATTTATACAAATTAATATAATATTAATGTAGAGGGATTACAAAATACGTCAAAAAAATATAGCTAATAAGGGAGTGAAAAAAATGGCAGTCAAAATATTTGTTGATCCGGGTCACGGCGGAACCAATCCCGGAGCTGTCGGGAACGGTGTAATTGAAGCAGACGTCAACTTAGCTGTTGCGACATATCTTGCAGACGACCTGAGGAATATGGGCTATGACGTTATGATGTACAGAACGACCAATGACGAAAACGTGATTTCGCCGATTGCAGCCGACCTCAGAAAGCGTGCTCAGATGGCAAATAACTGGGGTGCTGATTACTTTATCAGTATTCATACAAACAGTTCAGTTAATCCGGCGGCAAACGGATTTGAAACATACGTATACCGTCTCGGCTCAAGAGCTGCACAGCTGGCACAATCCATTCAGGACACAGTTGTTGCGGCGCTCGGAATGAAGGACAACGGCGTAAGACAGGCAAACTTCTCGGTTCTTCGCAACACAAACATGCCTGCGGTTTTAGTTGAGCTTGGGTACCTCTCTAACCCGACCGAGGCGCTCAATCTGAACAGTCCTGCATGGCAGAGAAAAATTGCCGCCGCTATCGCCGACGGAATAAATAAGTTTGTTAAAGGTCAGCAGGCATAAAAAAAGGGGGGGTTAGGGGACAGCTACCCCTAAAAACCCCTTTATTTTTGTATTGCCTTGACCTCGTTTTTAAACAACTCTCTCAGCTCTGTGTCACCGGCAAGGTATGCCAGTCTGAGATTAAGCAGAGTGCCGTCGGTCTTAAACCGGCTTATCTTTTCGTTAAGCGTGCGGACAAGCTCAGTATTTCCTTTTGCCGCGGCAATCGCATACTTTTCCTCTCCTATGCCTCTTTGACGTACAATAATCCCCGAATCGCCTTGTTCAAGCTGTCCGGCAAGATACTCGTCAACAAATAAAGCATAACATTCACCTCTTAAGAACGCGTCTTTCGCATCATCGAAGTTTCTGTATCTGATTATGTTATCAAGCCCAAGAGTGTTTGTTATATATCTGTCCGAAAAGCTGTCGGATATAACTCCGACAGACGGCGCATTTTTCAGCGATACTTCATTTGTTATGATTGAATCATAAGAATTTGTAACTATCGCAGATGAAAGCGTGATATACTCATCTGTGAAATCCACCTTTTGCTTTGCCTTGTCGCTCGGCACAAGCGATGACACAGCCATTTCCGCAGTTCCGCAGTTTAAGCTGTCATATAATTCCTCGCCGTATTCGCTTACAAATACAGGTGTTCTGCCGAGTTCCTCACAGATTTTCATTGCAAGCGCCGCATCAAAGCCGTCATAGTACCCGTCGCTGTCAATATACTCAAACGGCTCGCTGTCAGGCTGAACCGCTATAAATATAACCGAATCATCACGTGCGGCGTCAGATTTACTGTCGGCACTGCTTCTGTTTGAAGAACCTCCCGGCTTAGCCGTGCAGGAAACCAAAATCAGCGCTAAAACAGCCGCAGAAACTGCAAGGATATATTTTTTATGCTTCACTTCCTTCACCTCCGAAATATCGCCGAAGCAATCCGCTTGAGTTACATATCAAAATATTTATCTATACCTTGGGCTATCGCCCTTCCGTTCTGTGAGGAATTACAACTCTCAGTATATAAAAAACAAGATAAATTTTTATAAATTATTGACATTTATAATAAATAAGAGTATAATAAAAAAAGAAAAATGGGTCGTCAAACGACTGACCTAAAAATTACGATTTAGTAACCGCAGTCTTTAGTCGGAATGTGCGGTTACTTTTTTATCGACTCAATCAGAGACAGCAATAAAATCATGAAAATGATAATAAGTACATACTCCATATGCGCCACCTCCTTAACCATTCACCAAAAGTGAGGTAAGGTAGGTCAACCGCTCTCCAAATCCCTTTTTCCGACAATAATTATACATAATTCATCGCAGACTTGCTCAGCTACATATACTTCTTTATTATACCCGAAGCAACTATCGACTTGCTTTCCCTTCTGTCCATTGCCTGTTTTTCAATATATCGGTGGGCTTCCTGCTCAGTCATTTCCTTCTTTTCAATCAGCACACATTTTGCTCTTGACACAAGTCTAAGCTCCTCATACTTCTTTTCATGCTTCAGATTTGTATCTATTAATTTTTTCATTCTCTCTCTGAACGCAAGGGATAATCTGACTGCTCCGAGAAAGTCCCTCTGCTGAAGCGGCTTTGATACAACAATAACACCCTCGCCCTCCACCGCAGAGGCGACAACCTCCGCAATATCACTTTTTGCGATTAACACGACCGTCGAAGAAGTGTTCCGAACAAAGTCAACTGCTAGTTCGTTTCCCCTGCCGTCCTTCAAAGGAGAATTGATTATAATCAAGTCATACATCGTTCTCAGCATGATACGCTTACTTTCAACGCCGCTGGAAGCAAAGTCTATATTGTTCCAGCCGTAGCGTTTTAATATATACGCCAAAGCGTCAGCACTCTTTTCCGAAGCAGAAACGATAAGTATCCTATCTTCCAATGGCTTTCACCTCCAACAGTAATTTCGCATGCATCACATCTGTATATGATATGTTTTCATACAGCGATTTACATTGAACCGAAATACAGCTCTGTTTCATACTCTTCTTTGTTCTTCGCCTTGACATATCCGTCATATTCTTCCTTTTTCTGGCCTATATAAGTATTGAGAATATTCTCAGGCAGTACGTCCCTTAAAAAGCTGCTGTGCTTCGCATAGTTCACCGCCGCTTCAAGGTTTTCGGGGAGACGAACCAATCCGTCGATGTCCGACTTATATGTCACATTGATAGGATCGCAAAGCTCAAGACCGTCACGAATACCCTCCATACCGGCGCTGAGCACAAGCGCATAAACCAGATACGGATTTGCACTGCCGTCAGGAGAACGCAGCTCCATTCGTCCTTCGCCGCGGAGATTTTTGGGAATTCTGATAAGCTGCTGTCTGTTCTGAAACGACCATGTCACATACAGCGGAGCCTCAAACTGACCAAATCTGCCGTATGAGTTTGTGGTGGGGTTTAAAAACAGTCCCATATCGTTCACACGTCTCAAAACACCGGCGATAAAGCTTCTTCCAACCTTATCCTCGCCGTTGAGCAGACTGGTTCCGCTGCCGTCCGCGCTGTCCTTATACAGGCACACATTTACATGGAACCCGTTGCCGCTCTGATTTGACAGCGGCTTGGGTATAAACGACGCATACAGTCCGTTCATGTCTGCAATGGTTTTGACCATGTTCTTAAAGGTCATAAGGTGGTCGGCTGCTTCAATGGGCGTGCTGTGACGGAATATAATCTCGTGCTGGCCGGGACCCTCATCATGGTGAGATGACTCCGGCTGAATTCCCATTTCTTCAAGCGTCAGACAAATTTCACGTCTGATATTTTCGCCCCTGTCCGCCGGAGCAACATCGTAATATGCTCCGAAATCGTGAGGCTTCTTTGTAGGCAAGCCGTATTCGTCAAGCTCAAAAAGGTAAAATGTGCTTTCAGCGCCGATATCGCAGGTATATCCCATATCCGCGAGCTTACCGACTACGCTTTTGAGAATATATCTTGAATCGCCCTCAAAGGGTCTGCCGTCAGGATAACAAATGTCGCAGAATATACGTAGAACCCTCGAATGCTGCGGTCGCCACGGCAGTATCTCCGCAGTAGTCGGATCCGGCTTAAGCAGGAGATCGCTCTCTCCGATATTCATAAACCCTTTGATTTCAGACGCGTCAAAAGTAACCCCGTACTCCAATGCCTGAGGAAGCTCCGAGGCGATAATCGATATATTTTTCATACTTCCGAAGATGTCAAAGAACACCAGACGAATAAATTTTACGTCGTTTTCTTCAACATATTCCATAATATCTTCTAAAGAAAAGAGCATAAGTAAATCCCCCTGTCTGATTAAATTATGTATACTGAAAATATTACAACCATAATAGCACATGACCATATATTTTGTCAAATTTATAAGCAAAAAAATCAGCCGGGCTGCGGATAATCTCGCAGTCCGGCTGAAAGAGCAAATATATTTTAGGATTAATTATTTTTCTTATTTATTATCAGGCTTGGTGCTGTGACAAATTGATGAATTGGCACAGCCGTCGCAGCCGCAGCCGCAGCCGCCCTTGCCGTTCTTTTTGTCCTTAACCATCTTCGTCACAATTAATGCGACTACACATAACAGTATTATGCTTATAACTATTGTAGCAATCATTTAATTCACTCCTTCGTCGCAAATCTCTTCCCAAAAATGCGTTACTATGTCAGCATTTTTGGGAGCCCTATTAATAATCTCTTCGCTAATCGCAAACCCTGCTTGCCCTCTCAGTCGCCTGCGGGCGGATACTATCCGCCCCTACGGTATCACTCGATTCACATAATTGGAGAGGGCTTATATTTTACTAATCTTTAATCGCTATGTTGCCTACCGTCAATTTATCGCTCTTCTTATACGGGCGAAGCAGCAGCCAGAGTGCAATTATCACAAGGACAACAGCAACTACTGTCCATACGCTGAACGATACGCCGCAGAACAGGCCGCCTATCCGATAGATACACAGTGAAACGCAGTATGCAAAGATTGTCTGATATCCGATTGCGAACCACGTCCACTTAGTGCTGTTCATCTCTCGCCTTATAGCTCCGATTGCTGCAAAGCACGGCGCACAGAGAAGGTTAAACACCAGGAACGAATATGCCGAAAGCATAGTGAAGCTTGAAGCAAGTGTTCCCCAGATTTCCGCTCCGTCCTCTGCAACCTCAGCAAATCCATAGAGTACGCCGAAGGTACCGACAACGTTTTCCTTTGCGATAAGACCTGTAATAGCAGCAACTGCCGCTTTCCAGTCGCCCCAGCCCAAAGGTGCGAACAATGGTGCAATAACCATACCGATCTTTGCGAGAATTGAGTTATTGAGATCCTCAACCATTCCGAAGCTGCCCTCCTCAAAGCCGAAGCCCTGGAGGAACCAGAGTACGATACATGAGAGAAGAATTATTGTACCTGCCTTTTTGATAAACGACCAGCCTCTTTCCCACATGCCTCTGAGAACATTGCCGACAGTCGGCATGCGGTATGCAGGAAGCTCAATTACAAACGGCGCGGGGTCGCCGGCAAACATTTTGGTTTTCTTAAGCACTACACCTGAGAAGATTATTGCCAGAACGCCTACGAAATATGCGCTGGGCGCAACCCACCAGGCTCCGCCGAACAATGCCCCGGCGATAAGTGCGATAATCGGCAGCTTAGCGCCGCAGGGGATAAACGTAGTCGTCATAATAGTCATTTTTCTGTCACGGTCACTTTCTATCGTTCGTGAAGCCATAACGCCGGGTACACCGCAGCCTGTTCCGACAAGCATCGGTATAAATGACTTGCCCGAAAGTCCGAACTTTCTGAAAATTCTGTCCATGATAAACGCAACACGCGCCATATATCCGCAGCCTTCAAGGAAGGTCAGAAGCAGGAACAGAACCAGCATCTGAGGTACAAAGCCGAGAACGGCACCAACACCGCCGACAATACCGTCGATTATCAGACTGTTAAGCCATTCTGCTGTCCCCATAGCCTCCAGAAGCTTTTCAATAAGCGCCGGGATACCCGGAATCCAAATTCCGAAGTCTGCCGGATCGGGCTCCTCAGCCGCCAAAGCGGCTGTAAAATCGTTCAGCGCAACAGCAATCTCTTCTTCAACATTGCCGTCCTCGTCAGTGATTTCGGCTACTGCACTTACGCCTGCGGCAAGCGCTTCAAACTCGGCTATAACCTCTTCATCAGGTTCCTCTGATTCAATCGTCTCACTGACAGTTTCTATATCAATGCCTTCTTCTTCAGCGGCGCTGAGGAATGCGTCTATCTTTGCAAGCTCGATTTCATACTCACCGGCGGCTTCTTCGTATTCCGAAGTACCTATACCGAACAAGTGCCAGCCGTCGCCAAACAATCCGTCATTTGCCCAGTCGGTGGCCCATGTTCCCACAGTCGTAATCGAAATAAAATATATAAGGAACATAACTGCTGCGAATATGGGCAAAGCCAGAAATCTGTTTGTTACCACTCTGTCAATTTTGTCAGAGGTAGTCAGCTTATGCTTCTTATTCTTTGTATAACAGCCTTTAATAACCGAAGCTATGTAATCATAACGCGCATTTGTGATGATACTTTCTGTGTCATCGTCCTCCTCGGCTTCTGCCTTCTTTACGATGTCAGAAACATCCGGCGCATCTTTGAGATTGATTTTGTCATCGCCCTCAAAGAGCTTTATTGCATAAAACCTCTTTTGCTCCTCAGGCACATCGATGCCGAGCATACCGGCGATTTCGCTTATCCATTCCTCTGTCTTTTTATCAAACACCGGAGAGGGGACAGCCTTCTTCTTTGCCATAGCTGCTTTTACAGCCTTCTCCGCCGCTTCGTTTATTCCTGTTCCCTTAAGAGCAGAAATCGGAACAATCTCACAGCCCAGAGCTTTGCCGAGATTTTGAAAATCAATCTTATCCCCCTGCTTTTTAACAACGTCCATCAGATTGACAGCGGCTATAACCGGAATTCCGAGTTCAAGCAGCTGAGTTGTCAAATACAGGTTACGCTCAAGATTGGTTCCGTCGATAATATTAATTATAGCATCGGGCTTGCCTTCAATCAAGAACTTTCTTGCAACGACTTCTTCAAGGGTATAAGGCGATAATGAATAAATACCCGGAAGGTCTACTATTGTCACGTTTTTCCTGCCCCTGAGCCGTCCTTCTTTTTTCTCCACCGTAACACCCGGCCAGTTGCCGACAAACTGATTGGAACCGGTCAACGCATTAAACAACGTGGTTTTTCCGCTGTTCGGATTTCCCGCAAGCGCAATTTTTACTTCCATTTTGATATCTCACTCCATTTCATTTTAGGCGATGATTTTGTAAATCACTTTAATTTAAACCGAGTTAGCATAAACTAACCCACAGCTTTAAAAAAATGGGAAATATAAGCTATGTACAAATACGCCGTTATTATAAGCGTTTAAGCCAAAACTATCATTTCCGCATCATTTTTACGTACAGATAATTCGTATCCACGAACGGTTACCTCGACAGGATCGCCCAGCGGCGCAACCTTTCTGACAAAAACCTCTGTACCCTTTGTTATTCCCATATCCATAATACGGCGTTTAATCGCGCCTTCGCCATTGACCTTTTTTACAACCGCGGTCTCACCGACCTTCATTTCTCTTAAAGTTCTCATGACTCCCACCTCCGTTCTGCCTTAATCAAATCCCAAATTAACGAATTTTTCAGGATTAAACCATAATTCTCCTTGCCATTTCTTCACTGACGGCAACTCTGGAGTTTTTGATTTCAACAATAACATTCCCGCCAAGCTTGTTTATGATCTTCACGCTCTCTCCCGGAACAAATCCGAGACTTTCCAGAAACTTTTTGGTGCTGTCGTTTCCTCCAATCCTCGAAATGACGTTTTCTTGTTCCATATCAGCAAATGATAATGGCATAAAAATCCCCCTCTCATATAGCTTTCGATTTTTTATATCCATTGGCTAAGTCTTATTTTAAATTCGGTTAGCCCAAACTAACCACAATTCAAAAACATAAGTTAGCTCTTGCTAACCCATTAATATAATACAACATTTTACTTAATGTGTCAAGCGGATTTTCTGATTATTTTTGATTTATTTCTATTTTGTGGAATATTGCAGGAATAAGTTAGCAAACGCTAACCTTATTTATAAAATATAACAATAAGTTGAGGCAGCTTTAAGCCGCCCCTGAAATATCACACTGCATAACCGCAGTTTAAGGTCAATACACAAAAAAAGAGCCGTTTCACAATGGAAACGGCTCTAAACCTTAAATATTATCTTATTGAATTAGTCAAGGAAGTAAATGTTAACCGCACGTCTGCCGAACTGGTTACACTGAGCCTTTGACCAGTAGAACAAGTCAACTCTGTTGCCCTTGATAGCTCCGCCGCAGTCACCTGCGATAGCGTAGCCGTAAACATACTGACCGTCAACAGACTCGATATACATTCTTGTTCCGTAAGGAATAACCTTCGGGTCAACGGCGATAACACCATAGCCCATCGGCATACCGGTTGAAGTAACGCCCGCCCACGGACCGTTATCCTCAGGTGACGCGTCATAAGCTGTCGCTGTAAACGTTTCAACTCTTGAATAGTTTGTCGGTCTTGAAGCCGGAATCTTACCTACTTCAAACTCTTCCTGCGGAGAATACTCAACAATTTCGTCCTGAGCTTCGGCAAGAACATACTCGCCTATTCTCTCACGGTATACTTCAGCGCCATCGCTGTAGTAAATCTTGTAAGTTATTTCTCTTTCACCGTCTGCACCGTACTGAGTAGTAACTCTCTCGCCCGGCGCAAGATAAGAATTTTCAATCTCTATTGTATTATATGAAATCTTCTCGGATACAGTAACAATTTGAGAATCCTCACCGCTGACAACAATTTCATCACCGGCTTCAATTACATCGGTCATTCTCGGTGTAACGTCTTCTTCTGACGCCTCGATACCAACATCGGCAAGAATATCCGAAACGAGCTTCTTTGTTGTCTGATACTCGGTTGTAACACCGTTCATAGTAATCTTGACAGGCATAGCTCTGTAAATCTCAATAACCGAATTGTTTTGAACAGTCTCGTTAAGCGCGATATTTGTTTCATCGCCTTCGTTAAGAACAATACCCTGTCTGTCAAGAACCTTCTCAACGCTTGAACCGCTTGTCTTAACAGTAATAGGTGTACTGTTTGAATCGCAAATTGTAACTGTACTCGGTGTAGCATATGCGAAACTGCAGCATGTTGTAACCACTACCGCGGAACATACCGCCGCTGCCACACAATTTTTGGCTGACAAGTTAATCTTTCTTATCAGTCTTGTAAACATCAAATCACCTCAAAATAAATTTTTGGAACTGAGTCCTTCGTTGTTACATTGCCATTATATAGCCGCTTTTGATTTCCGTCAAATATCCAAAAATCCCTTAAATTGATTAATCCATTTTAATTAGTGGTAATAACAAAAAACAAGGGGTTTTCTTTCTATCTTTCACTTTTTCTCTTGTTTACTCCAAATATCTCGATTTTTTATTTGGTAAATCTTGATTTTGGTTATTGTGCTTAATCAAATTTTCTGGTATACTATTTACATGGCATTATATCAGGGATTTTGCTCAAAATTACTCATAATTTGCTTTGTAACAGTTTTGTAACACAAATGTAACATTCGGAATAATGTTCATTCAAAATCTCCAAAACCAACGTTTTTACGGCGTTACAAAGCTGTAACATTTATAAAAAACCATAGGTTTTTGTGCAATTTGTACATCTGCGATAAAAAAATCCTTAAAAGATTTAATATATGAACATTTTGTGAACAAAAATTAAAAATATGAATAAATTGTTAACGCAAAGGAACGGACAAATGGCGGAAAATAACAGTGAAATAAACAATATTTTAAAGAAAAACGAAAGAATTGACGACCTGAATTTAGACGGACTTAAGATTATTCAGAATCCGAGTCAGTTTTGCTTCGGAGTTGACGCGGTATTACTTGCATATTTTGCCGCGCAGGGGATAAAAAAGTGGGCAAGAGTGCTTGATTTATGCAGCGGAAACGGAATAATTCCCATTCTGCTGACCCACAAATCCGCTGCTGAGCATATTACCGGGCTTGAAATTCAAAGCGCTGTTGCGGAAATGGCAGGCAGGTCTGTCGCTCTTAACCGTCTTGAGGCGCAAATCGACATTGTATGCGGTGATTTAAGGCATGGAAGCGAGATATTCGGGAGGAGTTCCTTCCATAATATAACATGCAATCCGCCGTATAAGGAAAACGGCGGCGGCATAAAGAATAAATTTGACGTATCTGCGATAGCACGGCATGAGATCATGTGTAATCTTGAAGATGTAATCAAAGTATCAGCAGAGCTTTTGACGCCCGGCGGAAAGCTTGCGCTTATTCACCGCCCGGAAAGGCTGGCGGACATATTCTGGCATATGCGAAACAATAAGATTGAACCGAAGCGGCTCAGAATGGTTCATCCGTCCTATGGCAAGACTGCGACAATGGTGCTTGTTGAGGGCGCGTACTGCGGCAGACCGAAGCTGTTCCTTGAACCGCCGCTCTATATACATAAGTCAGACGGCAGCGGATATACCGAGGAAATTGACCTAATATATGAAAGGAATTGAAAAATTTTCTCCGCTTTGGCAAAAGTGGAAATGCGAGCTTCGGCAGGTGAACGAAGTGAACACGTTAGGCGAGCAGCCGCCTCACACGAAGCGTGATAATATATGATACGCATTTTACGCAGTGTGTGCCTTTGTATGAACGGCTATCAACCCCACGGGCGGATACTATCCGCCCCTACAGTTATATTACAACACAAAGGAGATCAAATCATGAAAGGAAAACTATACCTATGCCCGACGCCGATAGGCAACCTGGGCGACATAACATACCGAACTCTTGAAACGCTCAAAAGCGTTGACCTAATTGCGGCAGAGGACACCAGAGTGAGTATGAAGCTCTTAAACCACTTTGAAATAAAGAAGCCGGTTACAAGCTATTACGAGCACAACAAGCGCGAAAAGGGCGATTATCTTATTCAGAAGCTGATTTCGGGAACAACAGTCGCGATAGTGACAGATGCAGGTATGCCCGGCATATCCGACCCCGGCGAGGATCTCGTTCGGCAGTGCATCGAAAACAATATCCCTGTCGAATCGCTCCCCGGTCCGTGCGCTTTTGCAACTGCGCTTGTTGCGTCGGGTCTGCCCACAGGACGATTTACATTTGAGGGATTTCTGAGCGTAAACAAAAAGAGCCGCCGCGAACATCTGCTGAGCCTCACTGACGAGACACGTACTATGATATTCTACGAAGCGCCGCACAAGCTCATTTACACCCTCAGGGATATGGCAGAGGTATTCGGCGGCGAGAGAAAAATTGTTCTTGCGCGTGAGCTGACAAAGAAGTACGAGGAGTATCTTCACACCACACTCGGCGGGGCAGTGACGCACTTTGAGGAAACGCCGCCCAAAGGCGAATTTGTGCTTATCATAGCCGGCGCAGACATAGAAAAGGTAAAAGAAAAACGCCGGGAAGAACTTCCCGACGCTGAAACTCTGATTGCTGAATATATAAATCAGGGACTCAAGGGCAAGGAAATCGCAAAGCTGGTCTCCGAAAAGACCGATATTTCCAAAAACGAAGCCTATGAGCTGTTTCTTAAACTTAAATCATAGTTTTTAATATTTAAACAAGAGAAATAACAGCCACCTGACGGCCTGTGTGTTCCTTATGCGTCCGATATGAATAATACTTATCTGAATTACAAATAGTACATTCGCCGGACACATAGATATTTCCGGGCTTCATACCCTCGTCAAGCAGGTCGTCCTTATTTACCGCCCACAAGTCCACATGGAACTTATCGTTCGGCTTTGGTATGCGGTATCTTTCATCAAAGTTTTCGGCAGTAGCTCTGTCAACCTCAAAGCAGCATGCGCCTATACTCGGTCCGATTGCTGCAATGATATTTTCAGGCTTGCAGCCGAACTCGGACTTCATAAGCCCAACCGTCTTTTTGCCGATTTTCTGCGCCGTACCTCTCCAGCCTGCATGAGTTGCGGCAATAACCCTGTTGACCGGGTCGAAAAACAGCAGCGGCACGCAGTCCGCTGTGAATACAACAAGCGGAATACCGGGGATATTTGTTATCAGTCCGTCTGTGTCGCGAATATCGCTGTCAACAACGATAACGCCTTTGCCGCAGTCGGCCTCGCTCACTATGCGTATGTTATCCGTATGCTGCTGTCTGGCACAGACTGTCCGATTGACGTCAAAGCCCATATCTTCGGCGAGCAGCTTGTAATTCATAAGTACATCATCAGGGTCGTCACCCACACGAAAGCCGAAGTTAAACCCCGTAATTTTGCCGTGACTCACACCGCCGGTGCGGCGTGTAAATCCGTTTATTACTCCGAGCTCATCAAATTTTTTCAGACGCAGATAGCTTCTGCCGTCCTTGTTTACTTCTATAAAATTACTGTTCATATATATATGCCCCATAATCAAACATCAATCAATTTTACTGAAACGCAGACGTTCAATTCCGGTCACCTTTTTGGTCTTGTTGTCTATATCAAAGATACAGCCGTTGAACCAGACCTCTCCCTCTTCCGCCTTTTCAAAGCGGAAACGCTTGCCTGCGTTATAATAATAATCTATTATTATTTCTTTCTTCACGCCCAGAATAGAATCCATTATTCCGGTCATTCCCAAATCAGAGATGTATGCGGTTCCGCCGGGCAGGATATGCTCGTCCGCCGTCTGGACATGCGTATGAGTGCCGAATACAATCTGTACCTTTCCGTCAAGGAAGTTGCCCATTGCCAGACGCTCGCTTGTTGTCTCGGCATGGATATCTACTATTATTATATCGGCAGATATCTCCCTGAGCGCCTTTTCAACCGCTCTGAACGGACAATCAGCCGGTGTCATGTTTATCCTGCCGATAAGATTAATAACCGCAACGGAAGCAAAGCCCAGATCCTGAACCGTAAAGCCCCGCCCCTCAAACTCAGGCGGAAAGTTAAGCGGACGTATCAGCCTCGGATTTTCGTCAAGCGCCATACCCGCTGTTTTTGTGCCGTAGGTATGATTGCCCATGGTTATAACATCAACACCGCTCTGCACAAGCCTTTCGGCAATGTCCGGAGTAATCCCGTTTGAGGTTGCGGAATTCTCGCCGTTTGCCACAACAAAATCAATATTATACTTTCTTCTGATTTTATTCAAATTATTATATACATATTCTCTGCCGGGTACGCCGACTATATCTCCGACGGCAAGAACTCTCATATTATACACTCCAAATGATACTTTATTTTTCTCTTCTCTGTCTGACCGCCTCGTACAGCAATACTCCTGCCGCAACGGAGGCGTTAAGCGACTCAATCTCGCCTATCATGGGTATCTTTACCAGGAAGTCGCAGCCGTCACGAACCAAACGGCTCATGCCGCTGCCCTCACTTCCGATTACAATACCGATTGGACCTTTGAGGTCGCAGTCATAATGCTCCTGTGTGCCGGAAAGGTCGGTTCCTACAATCCACAAACCGGCTTTTTTGAGCTTTTCAAGGGTCTGAGCTATGTTTGACACCTTTGCCACATAAGTATACTCAACCGCTCCGGCGCTCACCTTTGCAACGGTTGAGTTAAGCGATACGCTTCGGTTTTTGGGAATTATAACACCGTGCGCGCCCGCTGCATTTGCCGTTCTTATAACGCTGCCCAGATTATGCGGATCGGTCAGCCCCTCGCAAATCACGACAAACGGAGCCTCGCCCCGGTTCTCGGCAAGGCTTAATATATCCTCAACCGAAACATAGTCATGAGCTGCCGCGGCTGCAACAACTCCCTGATGGTTTTCGCCGCCGCACATCTGATCAAGGTTACGCTTTGAAACAAACTGATAATGGATACTGCGCTCCTTTGCAAGATTACGTATTCTGCCGATCGCGGGATGATTAAGCCTCTCCTGAAGATAAATCTTATCAACAGCACGACCGTTTTCAAGCGCTTCGATTACCGGATTTCTGCCGTATAGTTTGTCATCTGTATTGTTCTTCATTAATTATTCCTCTGTTAAAGCTATTATTTAGTTCAATATCTGAATCTTCTGTTCTTACTGTTTAACGCAGAAATACTCAACTCCTGCGTCAAGTGTCCAGCCCTTTGCCGTAATCATCTCGGACGCAGTTACAAGCTGATACCCCTGTTCAAGCAGGGCTGGAACCATAATCCAAACCGCCTGCCTTGTAGGCTCAAGCAAATCGTGCATAAGCACAATATCGCCGTCAGAAATGTTGTCCATTACCTTATGATATATTATATCACGGTCTAAGTAAAGCCAGTCAAGCGTGTCAAGGTTCCATTTGATTATAGGAACGCCCACTGCGTATCTGACCAAGTCATTCGACTCACCGTGAGGCGGACGTATAATTTTCAAATAATCTCCTGTTATATCATAGACAACCTTGTTTGTCATATTAAGCTCATTGATTATCTCGTCCCACGAACAATTAATCAGGTGCGGATGATAATATGTGTGGTTTCCCAATTCCATGCCAAGCTGATATTCACGCTTGAGTGTTTCCGGATACTGCCAAGCCATGTTTCCGGTTATAAAGAATGTAGCCTTTGAATTATACGCCTCCAGCACATCAAGCAGCGAATCCGTTACCGGAGAATACGGACCGTCGTCAAACGTCAGGCAAACCATAGGCTTGTTCGGGTCAACCACTCTTTTGGGCGGCAGTCCGAAAGCCTTTTCTACAGCGTCAGGGGAGACATATGCCCTGTCATTGTACACTACAACTTCTCTGTCAAGCTGATAGAACTTACCGTCGCGGTAGAGCAGACGGCTTCTGAGCTTCATCACCGCAACCTGTCCGTCCTTTTTCACGGTCAGGGTATCTTCGGGATACTTATACTCGACAGTCGCTCCTACTTCGCCGAACGCCTCGGTTACAAGTCTTAACTGACTGTCATCAGTATAAGCATATACGCCGCTTACAGCAAATCCAAGTCCAATAGCGCATAGCGCTGCAAGCATAAAAATCTTTAACCATAGTTTTCTCAAATCGATTCACTTACCTTTACAAATTAATATATTTATTCTTACGTTAGTATACCACAAAAATTCCATATATTCAAGAAATTAAAGAAAATATATAAGCCCTCTCCGTCATACTCCGCCGCCGTCCCTCCAAAAATGAGAGGCGGGGGCTGAGCAGACTGAGAGGGTTTTGGCTTCAAATAAATTTAATTTTAATGAACTATACCATATACACCGTAGAGCATCTTTGCAGCCTCGGCTCTTGTCGCATTATCCTTCGGACCGAACGAACCGTCAGTATATCCGCTGATAATGCCCATGTTATATAAAGCCGATACTGCCTCAACAGCATAGCCCGAAATATCGGCTGAGTCGGTGAACTCATGGATTTCGGATGCATTTGAGCCAAGCGCTCTGAAAATAATAACCGCCATATCCTGTCGTGTAATGTTATCGCCTACGCCGAATGTACCGTCTTCGCGGCCGGTAACAAGGCCGTTTTGAGCTGCTGCGGCAATATACGGAGTATACCAGTCGCCGTTTGCGTCACTGAATTCCGTAACCGCATTGCTGTCAACAGAATATCCCATAACGCCCACTATCATCTTTGCGAACTGCTCACGCGTAACCTGCTGCTGAGGAGCAAATACACCATCGCCCATGCCGTTTACAATTCCGAGATTACTGAGTGCCAGGATAGCCTCTTTTGCCCACTCCACATCGGCAATATCGGTAAATCCGCCGATAACAGGTGCTGATGTCGGAGTAACTCCGCTTATTGTTCCGGTACCGCCGCCGGCTGTTATTCCGCCGCCGTAACCGCCGCCGGCTGTTATTCCGCCGCCGTAACCGCCGCTGACCGTTCCGCCGCTGCTATTGAAGCCTGAATAGCTGAACGAAGCGACAACATCCATGTATCCGTTCTTGACATAGCTTCCGATTGATGAAGCCTTGATTGTAACCTTATTACCTGTTACGCTCACAGTCTTGTTGTTAATCTTAAAAGATGTAAGACTGTAGCCCGCAGCTGCTGTAATTGTGAACGAAAGCGAGGTTGAACCATCGGGTTCGATGTCATAGAACTCCGATACCTGCTTTACGCTTGTTGCGTTTACAGTACCGGACACCAAGCCCGACAATGTTACCTTTCCGCCCTTTGCAACGGTAACCGACATATCAAATAAGTCAACATCTTCTCCGCCCATTGTCTCAGCAAGATATTGCATATCATAGGTTACCTCGTCAAGCTCAGTCTGCAACTCAATGACATTCTCCATAAGAGTTTTTGTCAGGTCGTTTAAGCTGATTGCGTCATCAAGCAGTTGAACCGCAACCTTTAAATCGGCAATCAATTCTTTCGATTCGGCTATATATTTTCTCATACTGCTTATATCGCTTGAATCATACAAAGTTGAGTTGTTTATATATAATGATGTATAAAGGCTGTTGAGCTCGGTAACCTCATCAATCTGATCGTATGCGTCGTCAACAACTTCGCTTGCGGACAGAGTTTTAACCACCGGATAAATCGTCACGTCAGACGCAGGCATTACAAACACTTCTTCAATCCAATGGCTGTCGTCTGATGAAAGTGTTTTTTCAACATTCACACCGTCCTCGGTATATCCGTAATATACTCTTGAAAAACGGTAACCTCTGTCTGTTGAACCCTCAACTGTAACTTTTGCTCCTGAAACAGCAGACGTTGGTGTAACTGTTATATATGAATGTTCTGTGTCCTGAACGGTAACGCTGTGCTTGCCGGTCGGGTTAGCGGTCGGATTTGCTGTCGGTTCTGCCGTTGGCTCAGGCTCAGCTGTCGGCTCAGCGCTGCTTTCCGGCGTCTGCTGCGGATCGTCTGTTACAACAGGCGCATCTGTCGGTGCTTCAGGAGCAGCCGTAGGCGATACTGTAGGTGTTGCGTTCGGGTCAGCGGTTTCAATAGTAAGTACGTCCGCTGTCTGCACTGCCGCGCCATCATCACCGCTCGGGAACGCTATCGCAACTACCGGCAATACCGAAACAAGCATAGTGATAACAAGTGTAACCGCTATGTCTTTTAAGTATTTCATGTTTTTTCCTCCATTTTCCTGTTAACTTTTTAATATTTATCTAAGTTTAGTTTTAGCACACAATTTTGAAATAGTCAATAGCTCAAGGCAAGATGTTAACAAAAAGAAACATAGTAATTTGTGACATAAATTCAATAAAATTACATTATATTCTTACTGATATATATATACGGACTTATTTGTGATAGGTTAAATTTTAGGATAATAAATTATAGTTTGACAAACAGTTATTGCAAGCTAAGCTTGCAATGACTGCTCGACAAACTACAATTTATCCAATTTTTGCATTGAAATCCGGAATTTATTGATTTTAAAAAACTTTTCAAACAGTCAAATTTATTCCTTGGGCGGAGCAGGATCGTCTGTGCGTTCAAGAAGATAATCTGTACTTGTGTTAAATATATCAGCCAACTTTATTAATATATCTGTAGGTATATCACGATATCCCTGCTCATATCTGCAATATTGCGACTGCTTCATTCCAAGCTTTGCCGCTAATGCTCTTTGCGATAAATCATTATCTTCTCTTAAATCTCTGATTCTTCTATAATAATTTGTATTCATAATATTAGCCTCAAAATTAAAATCGATAACCATTTGGATATTGACATTTTATAACAAATGCCTTATAATATGCTTGTATTATAACCGTTTGGATATCAGCATTGCATATAAAACAGGTTATAATAAAATTTTTTACACCAATATTTATTTTTTAGGAGTTGTATGAGATGTTGAAGAAAATTGACAATAACGGTCGTATTGTTATTCCGATAGATATACGCCGTGAGCTTGATATGAACGAGGAATACGTAGATGTTGATATAATAAAAGTTAACGGAGAGAAACAGATAGTTATAAAGAGAACTGTTTGTAAATGTGATATATGCGGATGTGAAGAAAATGTCGAATCGGTTCTTGACAAAAACATTTGTAGTGAATGTATCAAAAAATTGCGGCAATATTATAATAATGCCGAATGAAAAAACGCTGTATATGAAAGATATTTAAGTTTTTAAAGAAAGACCATGAATTTATAGTGTTAATTATCTGATAAATTATAGTTTATGCGCCCAAACCTTTTAAGAAAAGGTTATAAATCCAAATTGGTAAACCGCAATTCGGCGGTTTAATGCGATCGCCTTTGCAAAAGGCGATATTTCAAGCTACGGCAGGCTTGCTGTGACCGGACTTGCGTAGCAAGTGCGTATGCA
>CAJKEB010000031.1 GCA_905198865.1 uncultured Eubacteriales bacterium | reverse complement strand
CCGGGCTAGGCGGGCGGAACTGGGTCTGGCTTTATTAATTTAAACTATAATTTATCTAAAATGAAATTTGTGAGCTTTCGGGCAATGAGTCGAGAACTCCGTTTTCGCTTAAAACCTCAATAACCGTTTTTGTTATTCCGGCACGGTTTTTAAGATCCTCTTTTGACATAAATTCGCCGTCTTTTCTTGCCTCGGCTATCGCTTCGGCCGCATTTGTTCCGACACCTGAAAATGCGTTAAGCGGTGGAATTATTTTTCCGTCCTTCTTGCTGAACTTATAGGCATGACTGTTATACAAATCCGCCGAGCCGAATTCAAAGCCTCTCTCATACATTTCAAGGCATATTTCAAGAATGGTGAGCAGGCTCTTTTCATTTGCGGTTGCGCTGTTGCCCTTGAGCTTGATTTTCTTCATTTCAGCGCGGACCGTATCTTTGCCCTTTGCCATTATTGCAGCATCGAACAAATCAGCTCTGACAGTGAAATATGCCATATAAAACTCAATCGGATAATGCACCTTGAAGTATGCAATTCTCAGCGCCATCATTACATAAGCCGCAGCATGTGCCTTAGGGAACATATATTTAATCTTCTTACACGAATCTATATACCAATCCGGTACGTCATTTTCACGCATCGCCTTTTCAAATTCCTCAGGCATACCCTCCTTGGCGGCACGGCCTTTTCTGACAAACTCCATTATCTTAAACGCCATACCCGGTTCAAGACCATGATGAATAAGGTATACCATAATATCATCACGAAGTCCTATAACCTCAGACAGGCTCGCAGTCTTGTTTCTGACCAGATCCTGCGCATTATTCAGCCAAACATCGGTACCGTGCGACAGACCGGAAATAATCAGAAGCTCGACAAATGTTGTAGGCTTAGTCTCAACAAGCATTCCTCTGACAAAGTTTGTTCCGAACTCCGGCACGCCGAAGGTTCCAACCTCACTGTCAATCTGCTCAGGCTTAATTCCGAGAGCTTCAGTTCCGCTGAACAGGCTCATGGTTTCCTTATCATCAAGCGGAATTTTAAGCGCGTCAATACCCGTCAGGTCTTCAAGCATTCTGATTGTTGACGGGTCATCATGTCCCAGAATATCAAGCTTAAGTAAGTTATCATGGATAGAGTGGAAGTCAAAGTGAGTAGTTATTATATCACTGTCCTTCTTGTCCGCCGGATGCTGTATAGGCGTAAAGTCATGGATATCCATCGTCTTTGGACATACTATAATACCGCCCGGATGCTGACCGGTAGTGCGCTTTACGTCAACCATACCCTTTGAAATCCGCTTAAGCTCCGCTTCGGGCGCCTGAATTTCTTTCGCTTCATAATACTTTCTGGCAAACATTATAGCCGTCTTTTCGGCAATAGTGCCTATTGTTCCGGCTTTAAATACATATCCCTCGCCGAACAGCTCGCCGACATACTTATGTGCAGTTGCCTGATACTCGCCCGAAAAGTTGAGGTCAATATCGGGTACCTTGTCGCCTTTAAAGCCAAGGAACGTCTCAAACGGTATTGTAAGGCCGTCCTTATGCAGCGGTGCGCCGCACTTCGGGCAGTTTTTATCCGCCATATCGACACCGGTCGGATATTCGCCGTTGTCATAAAACTCACTGTATTTACATTCGGGGCAAACATAGTGCGGACACAGCGCATTTACTTCAGTAATTCCGGAAAGGAACGCCACAAACGACGAACCAACACTGCCTCGGCTGCCTACCAGATATCCCGCCTCATTTGACTTTTTAACAAGCTTATGCGCTATCATGTACATAACCGAATAACCGTACTTAACGATACAGTCAAGCTCTCTGTCCATACGCTCCTGAACAATCTGAGGCAGTTCGTCACCGTAAATCTCATGCGCCTTTTTATGACACATATCTATAAGATCCTGTTCGCAGTTTTCAATAGTTGGTGGATACGAGCCGTCTTTAACCGGTTGAATATCCTCGACCATATCAGCGATTTCAACAGTATTGTCAATAACAATCTCTTCGGCTCTGTCGCCGAGGTAACTGAACTCGTCAAGCATTTCCTGAGTTGTTCTGAGATAGAGCGGAGCCTGATTATCTGCATCCTCAAAGCCCTGACCACCCATAAGAACACGGCGGTACATCTCATCTTTAGGATCCATGAAGTGAACGTCACAGGTTGCAACAGTCTTTCTGCCGACACTGTCGCCCAATGCAACAATACGCTTGTTAATCTCTATCAGTTCATCATCGCCGCTGACCTGACCGTTTCGCTTCATAAAGGCGTTATTTCCGAGGGGCTGGATTTCGAGATAGTCATAGAACTTTGCTATCTCTTTGAGTTCTTCATCAGATTTTTTTGCAATAATCGCTCTGTACAGCTCGCCGGATTCGCAGGCGGAGCCGACAATAATTCCCTCACGGTACTTGTGCAGCAGACTCTTTGGTATTCCCGGCCGTCTGTAAAAGTAGTCAAGATTTGACTTTGAAATAAGCTGATACAAGTGCTTTAAGCCCTCGTAATTCTGAGCCAGAAGTATAATATGATACTTACGCTCCTTTACAACCGGGTCGTCCTTTTCCGGAACTTTTATATTTTTCTCAAGTTCAACCGCTTCTTTCCAGTCGGTCATTTCCATCATCTTTATAAAGCAGCGTGCCGTTGCCTCAGCATCGTCTGACGCTCTGTGATGATTTTCAAGGCTTACGCCGAGCCTTTCGCACATTATATCAAGCTTATGCTGTCTCTCCTCAGGAAACAGAGTTTTTGACATGGCGAGTGTATCCATTATACGGTTGTCAAAATACATACCTTCACGTCTTGCATTTGCATAAATAAAGCCGGTATCAAATTTTGCATTATGTGCGACAAGCACGGCACTGCCGCAGAATTGTTTAAACTTCGGCAAAACTTCTTTTACAGTCGGCATATTCTCGACCATTTCGTTTGTTATACCTGTGAGCTGGGTTATTTCAGCGCTTATTTCCTTTTCGGGATTAACAAGCTGTGAGAACTTGTCCACTATCAAGCCGTCACGGATTTTAACGGCGCCGAATTCGGTTATCCGCTCATTATCAGGGCTGAGGCCTGTCGTCTCAAGGTCGAACACAACATATGTACCGCCCTTTATTTCACGGATACGGTTCAGCTCCTTTGAATTGATATCATCTATCAAATAGCCTTCCATGCCGTAAATCATCTTAAAGTCTTTAACGCCTTTTGCCGCCTTTCTTGCGTCAGGAAAGCCCTGTGCAACGCCGTGGTCGGTTATAGCCATAGCAGGATGTCCCCAATATGCGGCACGTTTGACCAGATCTCCGATTGAAGTAACTCCGTCCATAGCGCTCATTTTTGTGTGCATATGCAGCTCGACACGTTTTTTGGGATATGTATCTTTGCGCACCTCAGGAGCCGGCATAAGTATTGCGGAGTTCACTTTTACAACAAACTTTTTAGCATAATCATCATATTCATAGGATCCGGACACTCTGAGTCGGTTGCCGTCCTTAGCCATGCTCACAAGATTTTTCATCTTATCGGTTGCGCCAAAGCTTCGGCATGATGTAGCCCATTCATCATCGCCTATTGAAAAGTTTACCGCGGTATTTGAGCGGTTTCCCTTTACTATATCACGGCTTTCGCAGTCAAAAATTTCTCCCTCGACTATACAGTTCTTAATCTCTTCATTAAGGCTGATTATCGGCATAGGTTCGCCGTTTATCGGCTTTCCAAACATGCTTGCCGCCTTCTTGGGCGCAGGATTATTTTTATCTTCTCTCTTCGGCGGCTCATTCATTGCCGCTTGGGCAAGATGATCTTCTATTTCTGCCTGACGCTTTAGATATTCTTCTTTATCAGTCTCTTTTTTTATCAGATTAACCTGTATATTTAATCCGAATCCAAATTCAACATGACTTTGAATAAATCGTGAAAAACCCATTCTTTCAAGACCGGCAGTATTTCCGGCAATGTTTTCTATATTAACAGAATTGTCTTTTAAAAAACATTCTGCCTCGGATAAAAACACCCGTGAGGAATCGTGAAACGACTTAAAAACCTCTATCAGATACTTTATATAATCGTCTGAAATTTCAGAATTCGGATATTTCACGAAAATCTCAAAATTATTAAGAGTATACTTATCTTTTGTCATACTGATAAAGTTCTTGGTTTCAGTTATCGGCAGATATCCGTTTCCCTCAAGATATAAATCTATTGATTTTTTATCTGTATCAATATTACACTTCAATATCTTATATTTCTCTAATGTCTCGGCATATGTCTCCATAACACTTACCTTATCAAATATATCAAGAACGCTCGGCGCCATATTTTGTTCTCCTTTCCGGGTTATTCCGATAAATGGAAATTAATCCCCTTTATTGTTGAGCTGACTTTTTTGACAATAATAAAAAATACTATTTTGTCATCTCATTTATTTCATTTAACAACGCATCTATAATTTCACTTTCAGCAACTTTTTTAACTATTTCTCCATGCTTAAACAAAACAGCGCAGCCGTCACCGCCGGCTATTCCCACATCAGCGTCCTTCGCCTCGCCGGGGCCGTTTACAATACAGCCCATAACCGCAACCTTGAGCGGTTTTTCAATGTTTTTCACTTCTTCATTAATCTTATTGGCTATTGGAATTAAATCTATTTTGGTTCTGGCACAGGTAGGGCATGACACAACTTCAACATAATCGCCGCCCATGTCGAGCGAACGCAGAATTTGCTTCGCCGCATAAACCTCACGGCACGGATCGTCAGTTAATGAAACGCGTATAGTATTGCCTATTCCGTCAAGAAGAAGCGAACCTATACCGACAGCTGATTTCACTATTCCCTGCTCAGTCGTTCCTGCTTCGGTTACACCAAGATGCAGGGGATAATTAAAAGCTTCACTCGCAAGGCGGTACGCATCAACTGTTGTTCTGACGCTTGATGACTTCATAGATAAAACTATATCGTCAAAATCGAATTTATTTAAGATTTCAACATGTCCTTTTGCACTCTCAACCATAGCTTTTGCAAGGTTTCCGCCGCATTTTTCAAGCAGTCCATTTTCAAGTGAACCGCCGTTAACACCTATTCTGATCGGAATGTTCTTTTTCTTTGCGGCAGCGGCAACCGCTTTTGCTCTGTCCTCACCGCCTATGTTTCCAGGATTAATCCTCACCTTGTCTATTCCGCGCTCAATAGCCATAAGAGCCAGCTTATAATCAAAGTGAATATCGGCAACCAACGGGATTTTTGTATTCTCTTTAATTTTATCTATTGCAAGAGCGCTTTCTTCATCTGGAACAGAAAACCTGACTATATCACATCCTGCCGCTTCAAGCGCCTTTATTTGCGCAATAACTCTGCTTAAATCACTTGTCGGGACATTTGTCATTGACTGAATCGCTACGGGATTTCCGCCGCCCAGCTTCACTCCGCCGACAGATATAACTTTTGTTTTTTTATTATTAAATTCCGGGGACATATAATCACTCCATATAAAACATTATGTGAAATATTCTATCATATTTGACAAATCAATTCAAGTGACAAAGTTAGCAGATTTAATAAAAAAAATATAGAATAAATGATAATACAAAAATCGTATAAAAGCAATGTTTATACTTTAAAACATAAACTTTTTAGTCCCTTCCTGCTAATATCCGGTCAGACCTGATATTTTCCTTAATTGACAAACAAAAGAAAAAAGTGTATTATTATAATTATCCGAAATAAATCACATAATTATTGTTATGCGATTGTGCAGTGTTACCATGATTATCTGCTGCCGGAGAGTTAAACGAGGTGTTTGATTTGCAGGAAGAAAAATACATAAAAATCATTTCAAACAAAAAAGCAATCGTACTCAGCATCAGTACGATCCTTTACGTTCTTATGATAGGGAGGAATGCCGAGATACATGTTTCCGGAGGTAAGATATACAAAACAAGAATGACTTTTAGCGAGCTTAAAGAAAAACTCGGTGATGGCTTTATAAAAGTACATCGCGGCTGCTTGGTGTCCGCAATGGCGATACACGATATCACCGACAATATTAACCTCAGTAACGGCGAGTCCCTTATATACACAATACGAAAGAAAAAGGAGATTATTGACCAACTGTATTTAAAGCAGAAGCGTATTATCAACAGCTTTATCGGAGACGATATTCCCAAAACTGAGGAAGAATACCTCAAGTATTACAGCGGTTTTGATAATATGCCTTTCGCGTTTACGGATATTGAGATGATATTCGATGAGAAAAACCACGCTGTGGACTGGATTTTCAGATACGGCAATCCCGCACTGGCAAAATTGGAAAAGATACCGCTGGAACGGCTTATAGGCAGTTCTTTCCACAGCCTGTTCAGCAACATGGACTCTAAGTGGCTGAGGAGTTACGAGCGCGCGACGCTTTACGGCGAAACGCTGGAGATAATCGACTACAGTCCCGAGATTGATACTTATTTGAAAGTTATATGTTTTCCGACCTTCAAAGGTCACTGCGGGTGTATTTTGTTCGATATTTCTGAGATAGAATTTACTAAAAATAGCAGCGATGCTGAAAAAGCCCTTATGTTATATTTTGGTAAACTACCGGATAAAAATTGCTGAGAACTACAGCTATTATGAATTGACACAAAAAACACCGCATATAGGCGTCTGTTCCGTCTGTTCTGTACATTACAGAAAAAATGTTAATCTTAAGCGGAAGTCGCCCGCGCGGTTAATATCTGGATTATATGGGGAATATTGTAAGTGGTGTTATAGTGATGGTGAGTTCAAATATACCAGCAATGAGCAGCTGATTGATTTTTGCGTAGAGCATATGGCGAATGAGAATTGGCCTGCGAAACAGGTTCGGTCACATATGGAAGCGATCGTACCAAAACTTAATCATTGGAAATAATACACAACTGCAAACATTGATTTGTAAAAAACTTCCAAGGCAATCCGCGCGGGTTGCCTTTTTTCGTTTCAGAGAATTTTATCAGCCATTTTATATTATAAAAGGTTTTTCGGACAAAAAAACAGAACCGCAATTTTGTATCAAAATTGCGGTTCTTATTTGGTGCGCCAGGAGGGATTCGAACCCCCGACCTAACGGTTCGTAGCCGTTCACTCTATCCAGCTGAGCTACTGGCGCATACACATATCATTATTTCGAACTTAATTATTATACCACCAATTTAATAATATTTCAAGATGTTTTTGTAAACTTTTTTCTAAAAAATTTTCACAATTATTTAATTAATATTAACCTTTCGTTCATTAATTTTTAACAATAAGATGTTAATATTATACTGTCAAAGAAATTAATACTTTTGATAACTTACTTAAATTATTAAATAATCTATGAAAGGAGTGATAAAATAATGTTATGCAATATTGACAGTGGAAATGTTACACTTTTGTTATCAATGCTTACCGGCGCCGAAGAAAGTGAAATTGAAGATCTTCTCTTTACCGGTCTGCCGCCTTGTGCAGTTGCTGCTCAATATGGCAAATATGATGAATATAAAGAACTGATTAAGGCAAATTACGCATTAAGACTACAGACATTGGTTGATAATAACGAGCTGTCTCCTTATACTGCTAACGAAATGTACAACCGAATCAGTGAATATTGATTGCGCTATTGACAGATTATTTTGTTTACTGTATAATTCAGTTAAATAAATACGTTATATCGGAGCAGCTGATAAATAATGAACAATATAAACTATCAAAAAGAACTTGATAAGATATTAAATAAATTAAAAGAAAATAAAAACACCAAAACTTCTCTCTTACTTCATAGCTGCTGCGCTCCATGCAGCAGCTATGTTTTACAGTATCTCACAAACTATTTTGACATTACTGTTTTGTATTACAATCCAAACATTACCGACAGAAACGAATACGAAAAGAGAAAAAGCGAGCAAATCCGCCTGATAGGCGAAATGCCTCATATTCACGATATTAATATAATAGATACAGAACACGAGCCGGAAAAGTTTTATGATATAGCAAAAGGACTTGAAAACTGTCCGGAATGCGGTGAAAGATGCTTAAAATGCTATAAGCTGCGCCTTGAAAAAACCGCGCAGACTGCGAAAGAAAA
Organism: uncultured Eubacteriales bacterium; assembly: GCA_905198865.1. GTDB lineage: Bacteria > Bacillota > Clostridia > Monoglobales > Monoglobaceae > Monoglobus. The sequence continues at coordinate 12,987 of CAJKEB010000031.1, read as the reverse complement.
TAATTTTGATTATTTTTGTACCACGCTCACCATCAGCCCTTTAAAAAGCTCAAAAGCAATAAATCAAATTGGTATTGAGCTTGCAAAGCAATATGGTGTAGAATTTCTGCCGTCTGATTTCAAAAAGAAAGAAGGCTTTAAAACATCAATTGAGCTTTCAAAAAAATATGGGTTATACCGTCAGAATTACTGCGGCTGTGAGTTTTCAAAACCTGAAATATAAATAAAGTCGAATTCTGTTTCACATGAAACAAAAGCAAAATACAAGCCCTCTCAGAATTTTTTATCTGAGAGGGCTTTAAAATATTAATCACATTCTATTTTCTTGATTCCGCCCATATACGGCACCAGAACATCAGGAATTGTTATACTTCCGTCTTCATTCTGATAATTTTCAAGAATTGCAGCTGTTGTTCTTCCTATTGCAACTCCGCTTCCGTTTAAGGTATGAACAAACTGAGCTTTATCCTTAGGCGAATTCTTATATTTTATATTGGCTCTGCGCGCCTGGAAATCTTCAAAATTAGAGCATGAAGAAATTTCAACATATCTGCCGTAGCTGGGCATCCAGACCTCAATATCATACTTCATCGCAGCTGTAAAGCCCAAATCTCCGATACAAATCTTTACAACTCTGTACGGAAGTTTAAGTCCCTGAAGTACATATTCAGCCTCAGCAGTGAGCTTTTCGAGTTCTTCATATGAATCCTCGGGCTTTGTAAACTTAACAAGTTCAACCTTATTAAACTGATGCTGACGGATAAGACCTCTTGTATCTCTGCCGGCGCTTCCTGCCTCGGCTCTGAAGCAAGCTGTATAAGCGCAGTATTTAAGTGGTAAATCATCACCGTTTATAATTTCATCTCTGTGCATATTTGTAACCGGTACCTCAGCTGTTGGAACCAGAAAATAATCAGTATTTGCAACCTTAAATGCGTCCTCCTCAAACTTAGGAAGCTGACCGGTTCCGATCATGCTGTTTCTGTGAACCATAAACGGAGGAAATATTTCTTTATATCCGCGGCTTGTATGAGTATCAAGAAAATAATTCATAATAGCTCTTTCAAGTCTTGCACCGAGATCCTTATATACATGGAAACGCGCACCTGTAATTTTTGCGGCAGTTTCAGCGTCAAGAATATTCAAATCCTTGCCCAAATCCCAGTGTGCCTTAGGCTCAAAATCAAACTTTGTAGGCTCCATAAACTTTCTGATTTCAACATTATCTTCGTCAGAATCACCATTCGGCACGGTTTCATTCGGAATGTTTGGAATAGTATACATGATATTCTGAATTTGCTCATCAAGCTCGCGTACTTTTTCATCGTCCGCCTTTATTGAATCGGATAATTCCTTCATTTTTGCAAAAATTTCAGTTGTATCCTTGCCTTCTTTTTTAAGCTTTGGAATTTCCTTTGAAACAGCGTTCTGCTGGGCTTTTTTCTGTTCAACGTCAAATAAAATTTCACGTCTTTTTCCGTCAAGCTCCAAAAGTCCGTCAATATCTACTTCTTCCTTACGTCTTGAAAGTGCTTTCTTCACTTTCTCGGTTTCTGTTCTGATTAATTTAATATCTAACATTTATATTACCTCCCAAAAATTACTCATTATTATTCTTTATATTTTCTGATATCTTATCTATTCCGATGATCTTGCAGAGAGCGTCTAAATATGCTCTTTGATTATCATCTAATTTAGAACTGTCAATAGATATAACAATTTCTGCGGCAGAATTCACATCACCTGAATTATATAAGTTCCAGGCATTTGTCATTTCAGCAAGCTGCGTCTTATAATTGTTATATTCCTCCAAAGCCGCACTATTTTTTTCAATTTCCTTGTTTAACTTATAATTCTCATCTTTAAGATTAACGAGCTCGTTTTGAATACTCTCATTCGCACGCTCAGTTTCCATAATCCGATTATCAATTTCTTCTTCGCGGTCGTCCGCCATGGCAGCGATCAGAATAATTATTATAACCGATACAATCATAACGATTGCATACGTCATAATATTATTTTTCTTTTTTTGCTGTGTATTCTTTTCAGAAGAAATTGTTTCTTTTTCATCATCTTTATTATTCAAATTTTCTTCGTTCAAAATTTCACCTTCTTTATATAATATTTATGTAATATTCTATATAAATTCCAAAATACACTTATCAGCTAAAAAATTGGGTCTAAAATCAATTTTAGTATTAAGCTATGCTCGTATATAGCAATACTTGATTTTAAATAAACCAGATACAATTTTAAAGGTCAATTTTTAAGTATGTAATTCAAAATTACGTATATATTATTTTTTTAATTCAAATAATATACGTTCCAAATCGTCTTTTGAATAATACTCAATTTCAATTTTTCCTTTATTTGCGCCCTCGCTGATTTTTACTTTTGTTCCAAACTTTGAACCTAAGCTGTTTTCAACCTCAGCAAAATATTTTTTCATCATACCGCTTACGGTATTTTTTTTCTGATTTTGTTTTTTATTATTAAGTCCTGCAACCAAAGTTTCCACCTGACGAACATTGAGACCTTTTTCAATAATCATATTTGCAACTTCAAGCTGCTGATTATTGTCTGATATACCAAGCAGAGTTCTGGCATGTCCCTGTGATAATTTTCCTTCGATAACGAGCTGCTTTACATCATCGCACAGATTATTAAGTCTGAGCGAATTAGCCACGGCACTGCGGCTTTTTCCTATTCGCTTCGCTACGTCCTCCTGGGTCATATCGCAGTTTTCAATCAGCCTTTTATAGCCCTCAGCCTCTTCAATAGGATTTAAATCCTCACGCTGGAGGTTTTCAATCAAAGCGATTTCCATAACCTCAGTTTCGGAAAGCTCACGGACAATACATGGAACTTCTTTTAATTTTGCAAGTTTAGCGGCTCTCCATCTGCGTTCGCCGGCAACAATAGTATATGTACCGTTTATATTCGGCTTTACCAAAATGGGCTGAACCATGCCGTGTTGCTCAATAGAGCTGCTTAAAATTTCAAGTTTTTCCTTATCAAATTTCTTTCTCGGCTGGTTTTTATTCGGCTCAATATCTCTGATTTTAATTATTCTTATATTATTTTTTTTCTCATCAGAAACTTCATCGTCAAATTCAGCCAATATATCAAAATCATCTTCAGACTTTGCGTCAGTATTCTCTACAAACAACGCTCCCAAGCCTTTTCCGAGACCTTTTTTGTTTCTTGAAGCCATCAATTTCACTTCCTTATTTAATTTTTATCTGAAAATTAAGAGTTAAAAATTGGTTTACTTATTTTTCTTTATTACTTCGTTTGCAAGACTTTTATAGCACTGTGCGCCCTTTGAATTTTTATCATATGCCACAGCGGGCATACCGTAGCTCGGCGCCTCGGAAAGTCTTACATTTCTCGGAATAATAGTTTTAAATACGGTAGAAGCAAAATATTTTTTTACTTCTTCAACCACCTGAACAGATAGGTTTGTCCTTCCGTCAAACATAGTGAGAAGTACGCCTTCGATACTTAAATCACGATTTAAACTCTTTTTAACCCGCTTTATTGTCTTTGTAAGCTGAGACAGACCCTCAAGCGCATAATATTCGCACTGAATGGGCATAATAACGCTGTCACACGCAGTAAAAGCATTTAAAGTAATAAGTCCAAGAGACGGCGGACAATCAATAAGGATAAAATCAAAGTCGTTTTTTATCGGTTCAAGAGCCTTTTTAAGCCTGTATTCACGATTTTGAACATTGGCTAATTCAAGGTCTGCTCCCGCTAAGTTAATATCTCCGGCACAAACCCAAAGATTATCATATTCGGTTTTTTTAATAACATTTTCAGCAGGCGTATCTCCTACAATTAAGTCATAGCTTGTATATTCAATATCATCGGAACTTACACCGAGTCCGCTTGTTGCGTTCTCCTGCGGATCAGTATCGATAAGTAATACCTTTTTCTTTTTCTGACCGAGACAAGCACCGAGATTAACGGCAGTTGTTGTTTTTCCCACGCCACCCTTTTGATTTGCTATCGCTATAATTTTACCCATATTTCTACCATCCTTTACACACTATGCTATTAATTATATCACATGTTTAAAAATTTTCAATAGTCATCAATTAAAAAAATCTTCTAAAACTATCGTCCTAATACCACAATTTTTTTGTTTCATGTGAAACTATGACAGAACTTATACAAAAATATAAAATAATTAAATTCTGCTTTCGTAAAACTTTTTCAGCGCCCTTGATCTGTGACTTACTTCATTTTTCTTATCTTCGGATATTTCTGCCAAGGAACACTTAAATTCAGGATAGTAAAAAACAGGATCATAGCCAAATCCATTCTCACCGTGTTTTTCATTTAATATATATCCGTCACACTCGCCTCTGAAGTATTCAACATCGTCGATATTATTGTTCTTTGCAAAAGCGATAACGCATACAAAATGAGCCTTTCTTTCCTCAAATTCAGCTTTATCAAGCTCAGATAACAGCTTATTTATATTTTCATCGTCACTTGCATTCTCACCGGCAAAACGCGCGGTATAAATACCGGGTTTTCCGTCAAGATAATCGACACACAGTCCACTATCATCAGCTATTGTCGGCAGACCTGTTTTTTCGCAAACTGCAAGAGCCTTTTTAGCCGCATTTTCTTCAAATGTTTTTCCGTCCTCAACAACTTCAAAGTTTTCAAGTCCGACTTCACTTAATGTCTTAATCGTAAAAAACTCTCCAAGTATGCTCTTTATTTCTTTAGCTTTATGCATATTATTGCTTGCAAGCACAACACATATTTTTTCGTCACTCATGGCTTTTACCTCATAAATTTTTATTTATTGTATTTAGTATATAAAATATCAGAGAATTCGACAAGTTTATCAATTTCAAGCTTTTCACCTCTGATATTGGTATCCGTATTCATTTCATTCAAAGCCCAGATTATATCATCTTTACTCAGATTTATATACGGACTTTTAGACAGTGAATTAACCAAAGTCTTTCTTCTTTGAGAAAACAGTGATTTTACTACTTTAAAAAAGAAATCCTTATTTTTAGGGTTAAGCGGAGGCTGCTTATAAACCGAAAGCTTAATAACAGTCGATGTAACTTTTGGCTGCGGAACAAAACAATGCGGCGGGGCGGTACATATGATTTTCGGTTCTGAATAAAACCTAACCGCAACGGATAAGGCACCGTATTCCTTGTTTCCGGCTTTTGCCGTCATTCTCTGAGCAACTTCCTTTTGAATCATCAGGGTGAGCGATTTCACCGGCAAATCTTCTTCAAGAAACTTCATAACAATAGGCGTGGTTATATAATACGGAAGATTAGCGACAACCACAAACGGCTCGTCTGAAAACTCGTCTGATACAATTTTCTTTATATCAGCTTTCATTATATCCTGCATAATAAGTTTAAAATTTTCAAATCCACTTAAAACTTCGTTTAAAACCGGTTCAAGATTTTTATCTATCTCAATTGAAACAACTTTTTTAGCATTCAGACAAAGCTCCTTTGTAAGAGTTCCGGCACCCGGACCGATTTCAATTACATTTGTATCTTTATTTATATCTGAAGATACAACTATATTTTCAAGCACGTTTCTGTCAATCAGAAAATTCTGACCAAGACCTTTTGAAAAAGAAAATCCGTATTTTCCGAGCAGCTTAGTCAGTTGTTCTTTACCGGTTAAATTCATAAAATTACCTCACATATATTTAAATCATATAATATTAATTGGATATAATTTTCACTTTCTGCATATAATATTATAAGTCAGATTATATCATATATAAAGTAATATTACAATAGCTGCAAAAAACATACACCTAAAAAAATTAAAAAACTTTTAAAAAACTATTGACATAGACTTTATCAAATGTTATAATAAATAAGCTGTGTGAGTGAATTATGCCGGAGTGGCGGAACTGGCAGACGCCCGGGACTTAAAATCCCGTGGGATTAATTTCCCGTACCGGTTCGATTCCGGTCTCCGGCACCATACAGTTGAATATATCGCGGGGTGGAGCAGTTTGGTAGCTCGTCGGGCTCATAACCCGAAGGTCGTTGGTTCAAATCCGGCCCCCGCAACCACAAAAACGACTTGCCCAAGCAAGTCGTTTTTTTAATGAAATTTGCTTTTAAAGCAAGTTAAATAGCTTCGCTGTGAAATATTTGCTCCGCAAATGTGAAATGTGCTTCGCACATTAATATGCAAATTTTATTTCACTTTATGCTATTGCATAAAATTTCATAATTTATCTTTATAAATTATTTCATGTAATTTGTAGATTTTATAAATATTATCATTTATTTTACAAGAGTATTTGTAAGAGGCTTATATAACATCTTATTGAAAAATTTAACGGCTACACCTGTAAATAATGCTGATATAATCGTACCTTCACGCGTTCCCACAATAGTGAAATCAAAAAACAAAAGCGAAAGTATAACCGCCAGAACTACACAGAATATATCAAATCCTATTTTTACATTTCCGACATTTTTATTTATTGTATCCGCTACAGCCTTTACAAAGGCTTCGCCGGAATTCATTAATACATTTGCAATAAATGAAAGCGATACACCAAAGCCTAATACTATTACTCCAAAAATTACAAATAATAAGCGTGAAATATATGTATTAACCTGAATAAATGAAACACACCACATACCAAAATCAGTAAAGTAACCGAAAAGAAAAGAAAAGAAAAGAAAAGAAAAGAAATTGGGATTTGCAGCAGCTGAATCATTTGAAAATTTTTTTCAAAATTATAACTTGTCCCAAAATTAAGATACAGTTCCATATAATAAGCCAGGTTCCCAAGCTAAAAAAATCAAATTTAAAGCTCAAAACATTTGCAACAGATGAAATTGGCGAAACCCCAAGCTTTCCGTGCTTCGTCAAAGCAACTCCCATTGCTGCAAAAAATAAGCTGATTATAAACAATATGTATCTTTTGAAAATCTCCTTTTTAGTCATTTTATCACCGTTATTAGTTTTAATTTTAATAAAATTATATCAGTTATTTTTATTAAAATCAAGATAATAAATATGATATTAGTATATATAAAAAGTCACCTATGGGATCATATCGTCAACAGTTGTAGCCCCCTCAGTCGCCTCCACGGCGACAGCTCCCCCGGAGTGGGAGCCTACTAAAAAGCCTCTACTCTGGGAGAGGTGTCAGCGAAGCTGACGGAGAGGAATTGCAAATATTAATGTTATATTCCTTTCCGTTAAACGTCGTTCATATATTACAACTAACGTATGATATTGATATTAGATACTATAAAGTAATCATTCAGAGAAATAATAAAAATATTAAAAGAAACTGACAGTACTTTTAACAATATCTAATTTTACTGTATATTTATATTTCAAATATATAAAATATAAATATATTTATTTATAGCTGAAGCTGTTGTTGTTGGTACGGTGGAAAATGTAAATAACTTATTCATTAACCCATAAGTAAAGGAATTGTAGACGGTTTGTAATTTGTGAGTAACAATTTTGAAATATTAACAATTTACACTATCAATAACCAAGTAAAATATTACTAACATATTACAAACATTTTACAAATGTTAAAAATGTGTATAATTAATATTACATTTTGATTATTAGATATGTTTCAAGTTTTTAAAGTAGTCGGTAAGTATAACTATCATCCACATTGTACCGAACATTCCAAGATAAAAATACAAATATTTTACCAAAGATGCAAAATTTATTATTGAAAATGGAATAAGCGCGGCAAACATAATTAAGGACAAGACTATTCGTCTTTTTTTAGTATCGGCTTTAAAGTATGAAATAATACCGTATCCTTCCGAAACAGCGGTGGTAAATATCGACATTATTAAACAAACGGTATAGATATGCGTCAGATTAGTGCTGATTTCTTCAGCGAGCTTTCTGAGCGGAAAGCTTTCATACCAGACAGACGGAAAGTTTATTCCTATAGCGTACCACAATAAAAAGATAAGTAGTCCTATTATTATTCCTGCCGTCAGTGAACTCAGCATAATAACCTTTTGGCTGTTAATATTTTTTGTAAGAGGAGATAAAACTGAAGCCGCAGTAAGAGTGTTATAGCTTACATAGCACACGGAACAGAGAAAAACGTTTCTGTTGGTATCAGGAGTAAATCCGATTAAAAAAGCAGACTGAAACAGTCCTGAAAAAATTGAGCCAAGTGCAATAAATATAATAACTGATGTGATTATGGGAACCAGTATAATATTAATTACGGCAATTCCCTTGATGTCATAGATAAACACAATAAAGCACGCAATCGAAAGAAACAGAGTTCCTGCGATTTTGGGCAGTTCAAACTGTGCACTTATTATTTCCCCGCATGATGAGAGCATAACTATCATACCGCATAACAAATCACAGAAAATAAGGCACAGAAAAAAACGTCTTAATATATTTGAATTTGGAAATATACTGCCGATATAATCACGTATGGAATAAAGCTCGTATTTCATTGACTTTTTCAAAATTATATAACAAATAAAGATAAATAATATACATGCAACACATACGCCTGTATAGTCGGTATTTGAACAAAAATTAAAATATTCGCAGATTTCTCGTCCCGAAGCAAAGCCTGCACCTATTATAAGACCTATATAAACAAAAATAATTTTTAAGTAATCCATAATGTCACCAACTTATTTTGTGTTTAAATTCTATATAATAACTATATATTGTGGACATGCAATAATATGATTAAAATTTAAAAAAAATTTAAAAAAAACATTGACATGCCTTGAAAAATGTGTTAAGATAGTAACTACCTCTGAAAAGAGGTTTTATTTGTGTTGAGAATTTGAGGTGATAAATATGCAGACAAAGATTACATTGGCTTGTACAGAATGCAAGCAGAGAAACTATGATACTACAAAGAACAAGCAGAACTGTCCTGACAGACTTGAGCTTAAGAAGTATTGCAGATTTTGCAGAAAGCACACTGTTCATAAGGAAACAAAATAATTTAGAGGTGTAGAAAATGGAACAAGCAAAGCCGAACTTCTTTAACAGAATTGCAAAATATGTTAAAGAAGTTAAGTCTGAAATGAAAAAAGTCGTATGGCCTACATTTGCTAAGGTAAGACAGAATACATTGATTGTAATAGTATATGTACTTCTGGTAGGTGTGGTTATCTGGGGACTTGATGCCCTGTTTACATGGGTTATGTCACTTATTATTAACAGATAATTCAGCGAAGGTGATTTCTATGTCGGACAAAAAATTAGCAAAATGGTATGTTGCCCATACATATTCCGGTTATGAGAATAAGGTTATGGACGACATTCTTAAGACCGTAGAAAATCGCGGCATGCAGGATATAATCCAGGATGTCAAGATTCCTATGGAAGAAGTAATTGAAATAAAAGATAATAAGAAAAAAATTTCCGAGCGTAAAATATACCCGAGTTACGTTATGATTAAAATGATTATGACCGATGAAAGCTGGTATGTTGTAAGAAACTGCCGCGGCGTTACCGGATTTGTAGGTCCCGGTTCAAAGCCTGTTCCGCTTACTCAGGAAGAAATTGAGAAGATGGGACTTGAGCATACGGTTGTAAAGCTTGATTATAGCGTAGGAGACAATATAAGAGTGAAATATGGCGCTCTGGAAGGATTTTTAGGTGTAATCACTGAAATCAACATGGACAAGAAAAAGGTTAAGGCAAAGATTTCTATGTTCGGTAGAGATACCGATGTTGAACTTGAATTTAATCAAATAGAGTCCATAGCATAATTTTGTTACCCACACGAATAATTGTATTATTCGTTTATATATATCGGCATTTTTTCTGCCGGTCTGTGGGAGGGGATTAAGTTACCCGATAATACCACTAACGTGTACAAGGAGGTGTAATACACAATGGCACAGAAAGTTACAGGTTACATTAAATTGCAGATCCCTGCAGGTAAGGCAACTCCTGCACCGCCGGTTGGTCCTGCTCTTGGTCAGCACGGTGTTAATATCATGGATTTCACAAAGCAGTTTAATGAAAAGACAAAGAATGACATGGGTATGATTATTCCTGTTGTTATCACAGTATATCAGGACAGATCATTCACATTCGTTACAAAGACTCCGCCGGCACCGGTTTTGATCAAGAAGGCATGCGGCATTGATAAGGCTTCAGGCGTTCCTAACAAGACAAAGGTTGCACAGCTTAAGAAGGCTGATCTTCAGGCTATCGCAGAGCAGAAAATGCAGGATCTTAACGCTGCATCACTTGACGCTGCTATGTCAATGATTGCCGGAACAGCTCGTTCTATGGGCATTACAGTTGAGGAGTAATTTTAAAAATCAGTTCCGGTAAACCGGAAAAAAGTAAAGTGGGAGGAACACATACATGTGTTCTGCAGAACCACAATAGGAGGATATAAAATGAAGAAAGGCAAAAAGTATCAAGAGGCCGCAGCGCTTATTGAAAAAGGTAAGCTCTACGACCCGCAGGATGCTCTTGCACTCGTTTGCAAGACAGCTACTGCGAAGTTTGACGAAACAGTTGAACTTCACGCAAAACTTGGCGTTGACTCCAGACACGCTGACCAGCAGGTTAGAGGTGCTGTTGTACTTCCTAACGGAACAGGTAAGAAAGTCAGAGTTCTTGTATTTGCACGTGATGACAAGGCGGAAGCAGCAAAGGCTGCCGGTGCTGATTATGTCGGTGCTGAGGACATGGCTCAGAAAATTCAGACAGAAAACTGGTTTGACTTTGACGTTGTTATCGCAAGCCCTGACATGATGGGTGTTGTTGGTAGAATAGGTAGAGTTCTTGGTCCTAAGGGACTTATGCCTAACCCGAAGGCAGGTACTGTTACACCTGACGTTGCAAAGGCTGTTGAGGAAGCTAAGGCAGGTAAGATTGAGTACAGACTCGATAAGGCAAACATTATTCATTGTCCTATCGGTAAGGCTTCATTCGGACCTGAAAAGCTCGGTGAGAACTTCAAGGCTCTCATGACCGCAATTATTAAGGCTAAGCCGTCAGCTGCAAAGGGAACATACTTAAGATCTGTTACCGTTGCATCAACAATGGGTCCCGGCGTTAAGATTGCTGCAAACAAGCTTGACGCATAATCTTAGTTAATTTGACTATTGACAGCATATATATTATGTGTTATAATTATATGCTGTTGAGATAATAATTGTAAAAATATCTTAAATATTCCGCAGACAGCAGGTGGATAATTCCGTAATTCCTGCCGAGGAAGATATAAATTTCAGAATATATATTATTGTGATATTATGTCCCTCGTATGTTTGCGAGGGATTTTTTTACGGAAGGAGGATATAAAATTGCCAAGTGAAAAAGTTTTAGAAAATAAAAAAGCAATGGTAAAACAGCTGGTTGAAAGACTCCAGAACGCTCAGGCAGGAGTTCTTGCAGACTACAGAGGTTTGACCGTTGACGAGGATACAGATCTTCGTAGAAAGCTTCGTGAAGCAGGCGTTGAATATACTGTTATGAAGAACAGCATTATTCGTTTTGCTGTACGTGAAGTTGGTCTTGAAGGACTTGAAAGTATTCTCGAGGGTCCTACTGCTATTGCTACAAGTACTGATGACGTTATTTCGCCGGCAAAGGTTCTTAATGACTTTGCTAAGAATAACGATGCAATGGAAATCAAGGGTGGTTTCGTTGAAGGTAATGTAATTTCTGTTGATGAAGTTAAGCAGTATGCTTCAATTCCGTCAAAAGAAGTTCTTATTTCAAAAATGCTCGGATCATTGCAGTCACCTATCAGCAAGCTGGCTCGTACTCTTCAGGCTATTGTTGATGAAGAAGCTACACCCGGAAAGGCTGCACAGGCAGAAGAAGCAGCTCCGGCTGAATCAGCTCCCGCTGCAGAAGCACCGGCTCCCGCAGCTGAAGAAGCAGCACCGGAAGCACCGGCTGCTGAATAATTTATACATCGTAAGATGTGAAACGTGTTTAAAATTAAGCTATTAAAATAAAGAAAACGGAGGATAATTAAAATGGCTGATATAACAAAAATTCTTGATGAAATCAAAGAACTTACACTTATGGAAGTTAATGACCTTGTAAAGGCATTGGAAGAAGAATTCGGCGTAAGTGCAGCTGCTCCTGTTATGGTTGCAGGTGCTGCAGGCGGCGAAGCTGCTGCAGAAGAGAAGTCAGAGTTTGACGTAATTCTCGCTGGCGCAGGTGCACAGAAGATTAAGGTTATCAAGGTTGTTCGTGAAATCACAGGTCTTGGTCTTGCTGACGCTAAGGCACTCGTTGACGGAGCTCCGAAGCCGGTTAAGGAAGGCGCTTCTAAGGACGAAGCTGAAGAAATCAAGACAAAGCTCGAAGAAGTTGGAGCACAGGTTGAACTTAAGTAATTTGGCTTTACTTTATATCTTAGCCGCTGCATTTTGCAGCGGCTGTTTTTTTGAGAGGATGTTAGATTTTGAGAATAGTATTGCAGAGAGTATCCGAAGCGTCTGTAAAAGTTGATAAAAAGATAGTTGGCAGTATAGAAAAGGGCTATTTAATTCTGCTCGGAATATCTGATGATGATACAGAAGAAGATATTCAAAAAGCCGTTCAAAAAATTTCGAAGCTCAGAATTTTCCCGGACGAGAACGGAAAGACAAATTTATCAATAAGTGATATAGGCGGCGAAATCCTGGTTGTTTCACAATTTACGCTGTATGCCGATTGTCGAAAGGGTAACAGACCGAGCTTTATAGGCGCCGGAAAGCCGGAATATGCCAAAGAGCTGTATGAATATTTTATTGAATATTCAAAAGATTATTTCAGGAAGGTTGAACATGGAATCTTTGGTGCCGATATGAAGGTCAGTCTGATCAATGACGGCCCGTTTACTGTTATTCTGGATTAGTTTATAATGTTGATTTAAAAATTTGCTCCGCTGAGTTAAATTGTAGTTTATGAGTGAAGCCCTCTCCGTCAGCTCCGCTGACACCTCTCCCGGAGGGAGAGGCTTTTGGG
>CAJKEB010000030.1 GCA_905198865.1 uncultured Eubacteriales bacterium | reverse complement strand
CTCGTACCCCCCGTATTTGTCCGGTAAATTTTGTATAATTATATCATATTACATACGAAAATACAAGAAAATAATTATTTCGTCTTCTTAGGTGAATTTATAATAAAAAATCGAAGTTGTTTTCATGCTGTGTATTTTTGTTGACTTTGATAATTTAATTTGTTATAATTAATTTATATATTTAATTTAGGTAAGGAAGATGTAATATGTTAGGGCGACAAAAGAATGAAAATACAGATAAATTGACTGATATGTCAAAGCCGCAGAAGCTGAAGCAGCGCCAAATTATTCACTTGGTGCTTAGTATTTTGGTTGTAATCGTTATGATCAGACAGTTTTTCCTCGGTAATTATAACAATGTTTTTGTGTGCGTTATGACGCTTGTTTTGTTCATGATTCCGGCGTTTGTTGACAGACATTTGAATATACGTCTGCCGCTTGCGCTTGAGGCTGTGATTATGTTCTTTATATTCGCCGCGGAAATACTCGGCGAAATTCAAAGCTTCTATACTATTATTCCGTATTGGGATACGATACTTCACACGATTAACGGATTTATGATGGCGGCAATCGGATTTGCCATGATTGATATACTTAATCAGGATCCCCATTTTCATATTAATTTGTCGCCGCTGTTTGTTGCATTTGTTGCGTTTTGTTTTTCAATGACAATAGGCGTACTCTGGGAGTTTTTCGAATATACAGCCGATCAGTTCTTTCTGACGGATATGCAAAAGGATTGGCTTGTCGGCAATGTATCGTCGGTTTTGATTAATCCGAGCGGACTTAATGATCCGATTTTGATTAAAGATGTAACAAAAACCGTTATCAGCGGAACAATAGACGGAGTTCCGCAGGATTGGGTTATTAACAACGCTTACCTTGATTTGGGCTTGATAGATACAATGAAGGATCTCATAGTCAACTGTATCGGCGCCGTGGTATTTTCGGTTATTGGACTGATCTATATCAAGAATCGCGGCAGGAACAGATTTGTCGCAAGCTTTATCCCTCAGCTCAAGACGGAAGAGGAAATAGAAGCCACCGAGGCGGCGCTGAAAGCGCAGAAAGAGGAGCTTGCAAAAAAGCGTGAAAGAAAACAGGAAGAAAAAGAAAACAGACTTTTAAGGCGAAAGCTAAATAAAAAGTAAGTCCATGCGGAAGGCGAAAACAGTCTGAAACAGAACAATAATCCGGAGGAGAAAATTATGAGAAAAGTTATTGCTTTATTTATCAGTGCAGTTATGCTGATTTGTATGTCGTGTTCGGTTTTTGCTGTTCAGCCCGAAGATGAAAGCGCGGCTGTTGAAGCTGCTGCCGGTAATCTTCCTGCGTTTCCCGGTGCAGAGGGCGGCGGTATGTACGCAACAGGCGCGAGAGCGGCGTCTGCGCCTGAAATATACCATGTGACTAATTTGAACGACAGCGGCACAGGCTCGCTCCGCGATGCGGTGTCAAAGGATAACAGAATAATAGTGTTTGATGTTGCGGGTACTATCAAGCTTGAAAGTCAGCTTTCTATAAGCCAAAAGAATTTGACTATACTTGGTCAGACCGCGCCAGGTGACGGAATATGCATAAAAGGTTCGGATACATACCTGACAGGACAGAATATAATATTGCGTTATATAAGATTTCGTATGGGCACTCCTAATGAGACTCAGGAGCTTAACACCGCACAGGCTGTCCTTGATTTTCTTAATTCAGGAGTGCGTGACCCGGAGGATGCGTTCTGCGCAAAGAATGCGAGCAACTTTATTATTGATCACTGCAGTATGTCATGGTCAACGGATGAGTGCTGTAGCGTGTACGCCGTTAAGGACGCCACTATTCAATGGTGTATAATAGGCGAGGGGCTTAACAAGTCAATTCATGTTGAGAACGGAAACGATTGGCAGGAGCACAGCTACGGCGGGCTTGTCGGAGGTATAAATTTGGCGTTTCACCACAATCTCTGGGCAAACTGCAAGGGTCGTTTCCCTCGTATTGCCACTAGCTCAAACGTTAGTACATATAACAAGACAGACGACAAGGAGAGCCTTACAGATGTGCGCAACAATGTTATGTATAACTGGGGTGTGAGCAATTCGTACGGCGGTGAAAATCTTACGCGTGTAAATCTGGTCGGTAACTATTACAAAGAAGGACCGGCATCAACAGCAAAAAACAGATTTTATCAGATGAGTCTAACGCCGTCAGATAAACTTGGCGTCGCAGGTAAAACGGGCTGGTCAACCGACCTTGCCATTGCGGGAAACTACTATGAGCCGATAAAGGCGAGCAGCAAGGCGGAACAGATGAACGATGATAATAAGCTTGGCGTGATTGGCTATAACGATGCCACAGCGTATAAGCTTATAGACTATGACGAGAGCAACACAAGCGATGCGGATATGGCATCACATATGGAGTATATAAAGGACTATCCGATAACTACAACTGAAGCGAAAACGGCGTTTGATGATATAATAAAATACGCGGGTGTGAGCCACAGGCGCGATAGTGTTGACACGCGTCTTGTGAATGATGCGTTAAACGGCACCGGAACGGTTGGAACGAACGGACTTTTAAACTTCCCCGGTAATTTGCTTGATCCGCCGACCAACAATTCAGACCCGGCGGCATGGCCGCAGCTTAGCGGCACAAAGCAGACCGATACCGACGGCGACGGCATTCCTGATGAGTGGGAGGACAAGAATGGACTTAATAAGAATGATGCTTCTGATGCTCTTGAAAAGAATTCTGAGGGTTATTTTAATATAGAAGCGTATGCAAACGCAGTTGTGACTCCGAGTGACGTAGAGATTGCCGACAGAACAGAGCTTAATGATCTGATTATACAGGCAAAGGCTCTTAAAGAGAGTGAGTATACATCTGAGTCGTGGTCAGTGTTAAGCGACGCGCTTCTGGAAGCTCAGTCAACAGCAGGTGCATTGTATCCGACACAGTCAGAGGTTGATGCTGCGGCGAATAAGCTCAGAGGTGCAATAGAAGCGCTTGTGCGTGATTATAAAGCGGTGCTCAAGAACAAGCTTTACGAAGCGAGCGGTTATATATATAACGCGAAGTATACAAATGCGAGCCGTGCGGCACTGCAAAATGCATTCGACAGCGCTCAGACGGTATTTGACGATGATAATGCGACTGATGCAGAGGTTGAGACTGCTGTCGCAATGCTTGAAGGTGCCTTGAATTCACTTGTGCTTGTGCCGACTGAAATCGTGACTGATACGCTGGCGGATTTTGACTTTAATGATGGTACAGCCGATGCTTCGCTGATACAAAAAAAGGACAAGACCGACAGTACCCCATATTATTACCTCGCAACCGGAGGAGAACGTGAGGAAGATACAGGTATCACTGCATATTATAAGTTGCGTACCGAAGGAAACGAAAGTGATAAGACTGTATTTTTGAGCGATACCTCCAGCTCTGCCGCGGCTCAGCTTGTTATACCGATTAAGGAGCAAACCGGCGGAAGATTTGAGCTGACGGCAGACGTATGTTTTACCGATTTTGGCAGCAAGATGCAGTTCCTGACTCTGCGAGATAATACGGGTGCAATCGTTTCCGGAATAGGGCTTGATGGAAGCAAGTATTTTGCATACTGCGATGGTGAATCTGCGTCGGCGACCCCCAATAATGAAGTTACTCCTGTAAAAAAGAATTGGTATAATCTAAAACTTGATTTTGATATGGATAACAAGACTGCATCGGCGTATATAAAAGAAGATGCAGCAGATGAATACACCATATTAAGCGAGGGGTATAAAACAACCGCATCAGCAGAGGATATAAGCAGCCTCACTGTTCAGACGTCGATAAGCAACACAAAACGCTGGATATATCTTGATAATGTGAAAATTGTGTGTACATCGGAACAGCCAAAGCAGGATGACACCTCACCTACTCCAAGACCGACGGGAGTTCCGGCACCAACAAGTGAACCTGAGCCATCAGCAACACCGGCAGCTACAGCAACTGCCCAACCTACGGCAACGCCTGTGCCGACAGCAACCGCCAAACCGTCTGCGCCAACTGCTACAGCAAAGCCTGCGTCGCCAACAGCAACCGCCAAACCGTCTGCGCCAACTGCTACAGCTAAACCGACACCTGCGCCGACTGCAACGCCTATAGTCAATGAAGGCGTATACTATTCAGAGGAGCCAAGTGTCAGCGGCAGTGCAGTGACCGCAAAGATTATGAACACAAATGATTCGGGCGGTGTTTTGTTCATGGCAGCGGCGTATGACGAGAACGGTATGCTTGCCGAAATCAAGACGGTTGTTATTGAAAAATCAATGAATGAATACAGCATCAGCGAAACATTCAATAAAGCGTATTCAGATATAAGATTTTATCTCTGGTCGAAAGAAACTCTTAGACCGTACAGCAATGTGAAGTAATTTTTTAATTGCGGCAGGATTGTATTTGCAATGCTGCCGCTTTTTTATGTAATTATTTTATAAATTTAACATAAATTGAGTAAAAAACTATTGAAAAAGTATAATTAATGTGTTAAACTTATAACAAGAGTAAGTTTTTGGCAGGAGCTGAAAACTGTATAATTTAACAAAAAAATATTTTAATATAACAAAGGGGAAATAAGAAATGGATTCACAAGAAGTAAAAGATTTGCAAATCCACGCTGCTCATGTGAGAAAAATGGCTCTTGAAGCCGTTCACAGCGCAGGCGCCGGACATCCGGGCGGTTCACTTTCGGTTGCCGATATCCTTACATATCTGTATTTTAAGGCAATGAATGTTGACCCGACTGACGCTAAGAACCCTGACAGAGACAGATTTGTTCTGTCAAAGGGTCACTGTTCACCGGCACTATACGGTATTCTGGCTGAGAGAGGCTTTATTCCTAAGGAGGATATCAAGGGCTTCAGAAGCATTGACAGCTATCTTCAGGGTCATCCTGATATGAAGAAGATTAACGGCGTTGATATGTCTACCGGTTCACTCGGTCAGGGTATCAGCTGCGCAAACGGCATGGCTCTTGCCGGCAAGCTTGATGGCAAGGATTACCGTGTTTACACCGCTCTCGGCGACGGTGAAATTGAAGAAGGTCAGGTGTGGGAGGCTGCTATGTTTGCAGCGCATTACAAGCTTGACAATCTCACTGCGTTCCTTGACTTCAACGGATTGCAGATTGACGGTGATATTACAAAGGTTATGAACTCACTTCCGATTGACAAGAAGTTTGAAGCGTTCAACTGGCATGTAATTCAGATTGATGCGCATGACTTCAATCAGATTGAGGCTGCTGTTGAGGAAGCTAAGCAGACAAAGGGTATGCCTACGCTTATCTTAGCTAAGTCAACAAAGGGTAAGGGCGTATCGTTCATGGAAGGTCAGGCAGCTTGGCACGGCGCAGCTCCGAATGACGAGCAGTATGCGCAGGCTATTTCTGAACTGGACGCTTATATCGAAGAACTCGGAGGTGACAAATAATGAAATATAATATCGGAGACAAAGTTGCTACACGACAGGCTTACGGCGACGCTTTGGTTGAATACGGCAGCGACCCTCGAATTGTCGTTATGGACGCCGACCTCTCAAAGTCAACAAAGACTGATGGATTTAAAAAGACATATCCCGAAAGATTTATTAATACAGGTATTGCCGAGGGAAACATGATGGCTACCGCTGCGGGTATTTCGACCTGCGGAAAGATTGTTTTCGCAAGCTCGTTTGCTATGTTTGCGGCAGGCCGCGCGTTTGAGCAGATCAGAAACTCAATCGGCTATCCGCACCTTAATGTGAAAATCGGCGCAACACATGCCGGTATTTCCGTAGGTGAGGACGGCGCTTCGCACCAGTGCCTTGAGGACCTCGGTCTTATGCGTACAATTCCGGGCATGGTTATCTTAAACCCGGCTGACGCTGTTGAGGCTAATCTCGCAGTTAAGGCTGCTATCGACTATGACGGTCCTGTTTATCTGAGATTCGGCCGTCTTGCGGTTCCGGTTATTTTTGATGAGAACTATAAGTTCGAGATTGGTAAGGGCGTTGAGCTTTCAGACGGTACAGACGTTACTCTTATCGGTACAGGTCTGCTTGTTCCCGACTGTATTGAAGCAAAGGAAATTCTCGCAGCTGAGGGTATCAGTGCAAGAGTTATCAACATGCCCACAATCAAGCCGATTGATAAGGATATAATTATCAAGGCTGCAAAAGAGACGGGCGCAATCGTTACGGCTGAGGAGCATAACATTCTGGGTGGTCTCGGCAGCGCGGTTGCTGAAGTATTGGTTGAGAACGCACCTGTTCCGATGCAGAGAGTCGGCACAGAGGATGTATTCGGTCGTTCAGGAAAGCCGTATCCGCTTCTTGAGATGTACGGTCTTGACGCAAAGACAATCGCCGCAAAGGCAAAATCCGCTATTGCAATGAAGGCGTAAGTATAAATGAAGGCATAAGCTTATATGAATAATGCAAGCCGATTACCGAAATTTCCGGTAATCGGCTTTTTTGCTTTACATAAAAATATTTTAGAAAAATGTTTCTTGTTTTTGATTTTTTATGTTATAATAAACCTGCATATATTATGATTTTACAAAAGAGGTATTACTTATGATAAACGATAGAGAAAAAAGTAGAGCTGGGGGTATAGCATTGCGTGCGGTGCTGCTTACTGCCGGAGCGGTACTGATTTTGTGGACGGCATTTTTGGTTATATACGTGAACTTTGATTTGGGGACTGTAATGACAGGACTGTTTGGCGTGTTTTTTGCGGCTTACGGGATTTTCTTCAATAAAATAAGCGCCGTTACAAGACATGGCGTACTGAGGATTATCAAATATGTTATAATTCTTGGCTTGTGTGTTTTTGCCGCTGCGGCGGTATTTCTTGCCGTGTACGGCAATGCTGATAATGCCGGATATGACGAGGAGGCGTTGATTGTTCTGGGCTGCGCAGTTCACGGCGATTATCCGAGTACACCGCTTGTCAACCGCCTTGACGCTGCAATAGAATATGCGGAGAAAAACAAAAATGCCTTAATTGTGGTAAGCGGCGGTAAAGGGTTTCAGGAAACGGTGACAGAGGCGGCTGCGATGGAAAAGTATCTGATTGAAAATGGTGTTGACCCGTCGAGAATAATCAAAGAAGAAGCGGCGACAAGCACATATGAAAATATGACATTTTCGAAAGAGATCCTTGACGGTATATTCGGGGAGAATTCGTACAGGGTTACCGTTCTGACGAATGATTTTCATGTATTCAGGGCGGTTTATAACGCGGAATTAACAGGGCTTGAAACCACCCATGCGCACGGAAAAACAACATGGTACAACACTGTGCCGTGCTATCTTCGTGAGGTGCTTGCTGTTGTGAGCACAATCTTCGGTAGTGTATAATGCCGTAATAAAATTTAATATTAAAGTTTTTTGAAAAATTTTAAAAAACTTTGAAAAAACACTTGACACGGATTGATTCATGTGATAATATATCACGGTAAAGCAGAAGTACATCTTCTCTCCTCAGCGAATAGCGAAAGGATTCAAATTATTTTCCATAAGTTGAGTTATGGGATTATTTTGGAGTGAGCGGTGTACTTTTGTACCCGCATTTTTTATGCAAATTTTCAAAATTTTTTTGGGGGTGTTTTGTATAGCTAAGAAAGATTTGATGATTAACGACGAAATCAGGGATAAGGAAGTACGTCTTATCGGTGCTGACGGCGAACAGCTTGGTATTGTATCAAACGCCGAGGCGCAGAGACTTGCTGATGAAAAGAACTTGGATCTGGTCAAGATTGCCCCGCAGGCAAAGCCGCCGGTGTGCAAAATCATGGACTACGGAAAGCACAAGTTTGAGATGGCAAAGAGGGAGAAGGAGAACCGCAAGAACCAGAAGGTTACTCAGATTAAAGAAGTCCGTCTCAGTCCCAATATTGATGAACATGACTTTAACACAAAGCTCAGAAACGCGATTAAGTTTTTAAAGAACGGTGACAAGGTCAAGGTATCAGTCAGATTCAGAGGTCGTGAAATCACTCATTCGTCTTTGGGAAAGGATATGCTGCTCAAGTTCAAGGAAGCCGCAGCTGAATACGGCGATGTTGATAAGGGCATTAAGATGGAAGGCAGAAATATGGCTATGTTCATCACACCGAAGAAGAATTAATACGAATTTTGCAGGATTTTGCATGAGATGCCACATTATAATTTTTTGAAATAATTGATTGTCATATATTATTTGGCAGTTATTATTATTTACATCAATAACGGATTACGGCATCAGCCGTATGGATTTTTAAACAAACACGGAAGGAGAAATAACAATGCCTAAAATTAAAACTCACAGAGGCGCAGCAAAGCGTTTCGGTATTACAAAGAACGGCAAGGTAAAAAGAGGTAAGGCTTACAGAAGCCACATTCTTAACAAGAAGACAACAAAGAGAAAGAGAAAGCTCAGAAAGATGGGTTATCTTTCAAAGGCAAACGCTGCTACAATCAAGGGTATGATTCCTTACAAATAAGCTGTAAGCCGCAGGCTTTTTACCCCGAATTACCGCGGGTAATGCTTATTTGTCTTTAAGGACGGTTTGATTATCTTATACTATTTTGAAATTATGAAAGGAAAATTACTATGGCAAGAATAAAAGGTGCAGTTAAGACTCGCGCAAGACGTAAAAAGATTTTGAAGCTTGCAAAGGGCTACAGAGGAGCAAAAAGCAAGCTGTACAGAACAGCTAACCAGGCTGTTATGAAGTCTCTTTCATATGCTTACAGAGACAGAAAGGCTAAGAAGAGAGAGTTCAGACAGTTATGGATTGCTCGTATCAATGCTGCTGCAAGAATGAACGGCATGAGCTACAGCGTATTCATGAATGGACTTAAGAAGAACAACATAAACATCAACAGAAAGATGCTTGCTGAAATCGCAGTTTCAGACCCTGAAGCCTTCAAGCAGCTCGTTGAGAAAGTTAAATAATTTCGCATTTAAAGTTATACCTCAATTAAGGGTATAACTTTTGCTATTATATAAATAGTTTTAAAAAGAGCAGATTTTGACTTATTCCGGACTGATAATTTTAGCCCGGCTGTGGGTCAGAATCAAAGCTGAAACAGCGGAGGATTTATTTTGACAGAGATAATTGAAAGCGCCAACAACAAAAAATTGAAGCTGCTGAAATCGCTTGCTGCAAAGAAGAACCGTGATAAGACCGGCTTGTATACAGTCGAGGGAAAGCGTATGACGCAGGAGGCAATTGAGTATGCCGGAGGCAGTATTGAGTTTGTTGCCGTCAGCCTTTCGTTTGCCCGGGAAAATAAAAATTTGGTAAAATCTATTGACGAATCCGGAGTTTCCGTCTATACTATCAAGGATAATTTGTTTAACCAAGTATCAAATACAGTTACTCCGCAGGGTATTTCGGCAGTTATGAAAATCAGAGCCGATGCCGGTGCAGAAAGTGATGTGCCTGACTGTAGCCGCATACTTATTCTTGACGGAGTGTCCGAACCGGGTAATCTCGGTACGATTATACGCACAGCCGAGGCGGCAGGAATAGGCATGGTATATTTGATGAGAGGCTGCGCCGATATATATAATCCCAAGGTTGTGCGCTCGACAATGGGCTCTGTATTCAGAGTTCCGTTTGTTCGCGACTGCGGAATTGAGGTAATAAAACGGCTTAAGGAAAGCGGTTTTGTGATAGCGGCGTCATCGCTCGGTGAAAGCGTTGACGTGTATGAATACGCAAATTCAGAGGCTAAGACCAATAAGTGCGCTGTTGTTATCGGAAGCGAAGCGTTCGGCATTTCGGATGAAGTTTTAAGCCTTGCCGACGCCCGTGTACATATACCGATGCAGGGAAAGGTTGAATCGCTTAACGCCGCTGTTGCTGCGGGAATACTAATGTATATTCTATAGGAGAATGTGAAAATGAGTGATAATGATGTATTATACAGTCTTTGGCTAAGCTGCGTTTGCGGTCATTCTCCGTCTTTAATCAGCAAATGTACGCAGCTTGGAAAGCCTAAGGATATTTTCAGCGGCAAAGTCAATGATGCGGCCTTGAGGCGTGTTCTCGGTGACAGCGCATATAAAGCACTGTGCTTTAAAGACCTCAGCGGAGCAGAAGAGATTTTGGATTATTGTAAATCGAGCGGTATACGTGTGCTTTCGCTTGATGATAAATGCTATCCTAATATGCTCAGGAACATAAACACTCCGCCTATAGTCCTCTACACAAAGGGCGAGGAGCTTGACCTGAACGACTTTTTGACCGTCACGATTGTCGGCACAAGGCACAATAGTGAAGCCGGAACTGCGTTTACGCATAAACTTGGTTATGAATTGGCAGCAAAAGGCATAATAATAGTCAGCGGTATGGCGAAAGGTCTTGACAGCGCCGCGCATATCGGAGCGCTTGCAGCAAAGCAGAAAACGGTTGCTGTGCTGGCTGGAGATGTTGAGAATATCTACCCGAAGAAGAACAAGGAGCTTTATAAGGCGATTTTGAATAACGGAATGATTGTTTCTGAACGTCCGCCGCATACTGTAGGAAAAGGTGATTTCTATCGCGAGCGCAACAGAATTATTGCCGGCTTGTCTTACGGCACGGTAGTGGTTGAGGGCGGCGTCAGGAGCGGTACTTCAATAACCGCAGGATTTGCCTATGAGTTTAACCGTGACATTTTTGCTGTTCCCGGAAGTCCGGCAAAGAATAATTCTTTTGTCCCGAATTCGCTTTTGCGCGACGGCGCGGTTCTGACTCTTTCGGCGAATGATGTGCTAAACGAGTATTCCGGTGTGTATACTGAACTTCTTGAAAACGGAAGAAATATGCTTGACGGGTCGCCTAAGGATTTTGCGGACGCCGCTGATGAGTTTAAGAAGTTCGGTGTTGATATAGAGACGCCGGCTAAGAAATCGGGCGCGGTTAATGCGAGAGGAACAAAAGATAAGATAAAGCAAAATGAAATGACAAGCAAAGCTGATGACAGCGCAATAAAAAGCAAACTGAAATTTGAAAAGTATTCCAAAGATGAAATGTTGGTTATTGAGTGCTTAACTAAGCATAACGGATTGATGTATATAGATGAAATAATCAGTGATACCGGAATATCATCGTCGATTATAAACAGCATATTGGTAATGCTTCAGATGAAAGGCGCTGTGAGACAGGTATCGGGCAACTTGTATAAACTTGTGATATAACGGAGGAAATTTATGGCCGAGAAAAAAAGTGCAAATAATACAACAAAAAAGACTTCTTCTAAGTCAAGTGCAAAGAAGAAGCTGGTTATAGTGGAGTCTCCCACAAAGGTTGACAGCGTTAAGAAATATCTGGGCAGTACGTATAACATCGAAGCGACAATGGGACATTTGCGTGACTTGCCGAAGAGCCAGCTCGGTGTTGATATAGAAAACGATTTTGAACCCAGATATATTACTATCAGAGGCAAGGGTGATCTTATCGCAAAGCTGAAGAAGAAAGCAAAATCCGCTTCAAAGATTTATCTCGCAACCGACCCTGACCGCGAGGGAGAGGCAATCTCGTGGCATCTTGCCAATATTCTCGGAATCGACCCGAAAAGCGATTGTAGGATAACGTTTAACGAAGTGACAAAGGACGCTGTAAAAGAGGCGGTCAAGGAAGCGCGTGAGATTGATATGGATCTCGTGGACGCACAGCAGGCTCGCCGTGTTCTTGACAGAATAGTGGGTTATCAGATTAGTCCTCTGCTCTGGAAGAAGGTCAAAAAGGGTCTGAGCGCAGGCCGTGTTCAGTCGGTTGTTACACGCCTGATTGTTGACCGCGAACGCGAGATTGACGCGTTTATCCCGCAGGAGTACTGGTCAATTGACGTTAAGCTGACCAATGAAAACGGCAGACTTCCGTTTATAGCCAAATTCCACGGTACAGCGGACGGCAAGAAAATGTCGCTTAACAATGAGGAGGAGACAAAGGCTATAGTTGATGAGCTTAAAAAGTCCGACTTCACCGTAACCAAAATTACGAACAAAGAGACAAAACGCCGCAGCGCTCCGCCGTTCACTACCAGTACGATGCAGCAGGAGGCTTCAAGAAAGCTGAACTTTACATCAAGACGTACAATGATGGCGGCGCAGCAGCTTTATGAAATGGGCTTTATAACATACATGAGAACTGACTCGCTGCGTATTGCTGCTGTGGCGCAGAATGATGCCAGAAGCTTTATAGCTGAGAAGTTCGGCAAGGAATACGTTCCGGCTACGCCCAAGCAGTATAAGGCGAAAAAGTCGGCTCAGGACGCGCACGAAGCTATCAGACCGACTTTTGCCGCAAATATTCCCGAAAAGTACAAGGAGAAGTTCAAGCCTGACCAGTTTAAACTCTATCGCCTGATCTGGCAGAGGTTTATGGCGAGCCAGATGTCGGACGCAATCCTTGACACGGTCAGCGCCGAAATAAAGACCGATAAGTATATGCTTAAGGCAAATGGCAGTACCGTTAAGTTCGCCGGATTTATGACGCTTTATGTCGAGGGAAGCGATACCGATGAAGAAAAGGCGAAAAAGCTTCCTAAGCTGACTGAAAACGAGAAGCTTAAGGCTGCAAATATAGACCCGCAGCAGCACTTTACACAGCCGCCGCCGAGATATACAGAGGCGTCTTTGGTCAAGACAATGGAGGAGGAGGGAATAGGCAGACCGAGTACCTATGCTCCGACAATCGCAACTATTACCGCCAGAGGCTATGTTGCGCGTGAGAAAAAGACCCTGTACCCTACCGAACTTGGATATATTGTTACTGACCTGCTTAAAGAGAACTTTAAGGACATAGTCGATATTGGTTTTACCGCCGGCATGGAGGATAAAATAGAGGATGTTGCAGACGGTACAACGAACTGGAAGAGCGTTATACGTGACTTTTACGGTCCGTTTGAAAAGACGCTTAAGGAAGCTGAGGAAAAAATCGGCGATATAGAAATCAAGGATGAAGAATCTGACGTTGTGTGCGAAAAGTGCGGACGCAAGATGGTTTATAAGCAGGGCAAGTTCGGCAAGTTTCTTGCCTGCCCCGGATTCCCCGAGTGCAGAAATACCAAGGCGATAACCGTAGAACTCGGCGTGCCGTGCCCGAAGTGCGGCGGCAAGGTGCTTATTCTCAAATCCAGAAAGGGCGCAACGTTCTATTCGTGTGAGAATTCGCCCAAGTGCGATTTTATCTCATGGGACGAACCAACGAATGAAAAATGCCCTAAATGCGGCAGTATATTGATGAAAAAGCACGCTTTCAGACGAAACGGCCCCATCAACTATGTATGTTACAACGAGGACTGCGATTATGTCAGAAAGCCTGAGAAAAAGACAAAAAAGAGCAGCAGCGATAAATAATTTAATCAATAATCAGAATACAGGAGAAAAGTGTGAACAGCAATACAGAGATTAATTCGTTAAAAGTAATAGGAGCAGGTCTTGCAGGCTGCGAGGCTGCATGGCAGGCGGCAAAGCTCGGTGTGCGGGTTGAGCTTTGCGAGATGAAGCCGTCAAAGTTTTCGCCTGCGCATAAAAGTGCGGATTTTGCCGAGCTTGTTTGCAGCAATTCACTGCGTGCCGACGGAATTCATAACGCAGTCGGACTCCTCAAAGAAGAAATGCGTCGGCTGGGTTCGCTTATTATGGAGTGCGCGGACGCGACCAAGGTTCCGGCAGGCGGCGCTCTGGCAGTTGACAGAGAAGCGTTTTCAAGGCTTGTCACTGAAAAGATACGTTCAAACCCGAATATAACAGTCACCGAGACTGAGGTTACAAAAATCGACCCCGATGAATATACGATAATCGCGGCAGGTCCTCTTGTGTCAGAGGCGCTTGCCGATGAAATTCACGCGCTTATAGGCGAGAATTATCTTCACTTTTTCGACGCTGCCGCACCGATAGTCAGCTATGAGAGCATAGATATGTCAAAGGCTTTCAAAGCGGCACGATACGGCAAGGGCGGAGCGGATTATATCAACTGCCCTATGACAAAAGAAGAATATCTCAGGTTCTACAACGCATTGATCACCGCAGAGGCAGCTCCAGTGCATGACGGCGTAGAGGACCCTAAGGTGTTTGAAGGCTGTATGCCGATTGAGGTCATGGCAAAACGCGGCGAGGACACCATGCGCTTCGGACCGCTTAAGCCCGTTGGCCTTGATAATCCGCACAGTGATGAAAGACCGTATGCGGTCGTTCAGCTTCGCCAGGACAATGCCGCGCACAGTATGTTTAATATTGTCGGATTTCAGACCCATCTGAAGTTCGGCGAGCAGAAGAGGGTGTTTGGAATGATTCCCGGACTTGAAAATGCTGAGTTTGTCAGGTACGGGGTTATGCACAGAAATACCTATATCAATTCCCCGAAAATTCTTGATAACACCTACTGCATGGTTAAGAACCCAAAGGTATACTTTGCCGGACAGATTAACGGAGTTGAAGGCTATGTCGAGTCTGCGTCAAGCGGACTGCTTGCCGGAATGTATGCGGCAAAGACAATTCTCGGAGAAAACTTCACTCCCTTTACGGCAGATACCGCAATCGGAGCTTTGTCGAATTACGTTTCCAATAAAAGCGTGACGAACTTCCAGCCGATGAATGTTAACTTCGGAATTATTTCGGATTTGGGCGTCAGAATACGTGACAAAAAGCAAAAGGCGGAAATGATTTCGGAACGCGCCTTAAATGAGATAGAGAAAAATAAATAAAACGAGATAATAAAAAGTTGTCCAAACTTTCTGAAAGCGAGACATAAAAACATTTTTTTATCCATCGGTTGACAAAATTCACAAAAAAATGTATAATAATATCGGCAAGTAAAGGGAAATTGTAGAGCGGTTAGTCACCCCAATCTATTTATATAGAAAGGAGGTGCCATCTCCTATATTTTTTAAGGAGGTGATTGTTAATGTGGAATAAACTGCTTAAAGTAGTAGTTGCTATTGTGATATTTTACATAATAGTATCCATAAAAGCAATGTAGCCGTCTCTATTGCGCGGAAGACGACTACATTTTTGTAGAATATTTCGGCTGACCGCTTAAGCGGTTACCCTTTACTTGCTTTTATTATACCCTTATCAATTATAAATGTCAATAGTTTTTTATTCCCTGATTAATTTATATGTTCACATTGCACGTTTGTAACGGCGTGTGCAGAAATTCCCTCTTTTCTGCCTTCAAAGCCGAGCTTTTCGGTTGTTGTTGCCTTGACGCTTATGCGGTTTATGTCAAGACCTAAGGCTTCTGATATGTTTTTGCGCATTGACTCGATATACGGCGCAATCTTTGGCTCCTGCGCCACGATAATCGAATCAATGTTTATTACTGTACAGCCGTTTTCGGACAATAGTCTGCCGACATGCCGCAGCAGCTTTATGCTGTCGGCACCTTTATACTTCGGGTCGGTGTCGGGGAAGTGCTTGCCTATATCACCGAGCGCAGCAGCACCGAGCAGTGCGTCCATGATTGCATGAACCAAAACGTCAGCGTCGCTGTGACCGAGCAGACCCTTGTCGTGCGGAATTTCAGTTCCGCCCAAAATCAGCTTTCTGTTTTCGGTCAAAATATGTACGTCATAGCCTATGCCTGTTCTGAACATAGGTAAACTGTTTTTGCTCTGTGTATTATTTGTATTATTTAAAACGGACATTTCATCCTCCGTATTAATTCTGGTTTTCTTTAATATGCTTTCGCCAAGCGGAATATCCTCAGGGGTTGTGATTTTGATATTGTTATAGTCGCCCTCGGTTACTTTAACCTTTATATCCGTCAGGCTTTCGACCAGGGCGCAGTCGTCAGTGGCAAAAATACCGCTCTCCGCCGCCTTTTTGTGAACGCTGTAAATCAGCTCACCGTCAAACCCCTGCGGAGTCTGGATAGAAATAAGGTTATCCCTGTCAACTGTTTTTTCGATAAAGCAATCGCTGTTTATCTGCTTTATTGTGTCCTTGACGCTGACGCCGGCAGCGGCGGCACTGCATGTCTTAAGAGCGTCAAGAACTCCGCTTATACACGCCCGGCTGACAAACGGTCTTGCGCCGTCGTGTATAAGAATATTTCCGGTGTCTCCGCCGGTGGAATCGAATACCGCTTCAATGCCGTGCAGTACAGATTTCTGCCTTGTTTCGCCGCCCTCAACGATTGACGTCACTTTTTTCACGCCAAATTCATCGGTCAGCCTTGTGACTTCGGATATATCGCTCTTTCGGGTTACTACAACGATATTATCAATTTCGGGAACCTCTGAAAACGCACACAGGGTTCGGATTATAACGGGTACGCCGTCAAGTCTGATAAACTGCTTGCTCTCTTTCATATTCATTCTTGTGCCGTTCCCGCCGGCAACGATTACAGCGGAATTCATAGAAATCTCCCTTTAAAACGAAAAATATTTTTAAGAAATTTTGCTTATCAGCATATTTTCAATAGCGTCATATGTTGAATTTTTCGACATGATAAGCTCGGATATCAGTACGGTTTTTGCGTTGGTAAGCATTTTGCGTTCCGCATTGGACAGGCTCTTTTTCCTGTCGCGAAGCAACAGAGTTTTTGTAATCTTTGCAATTTCATAGAGATTACCGCTATTCAGCGCTTCGAGATTGTCGCGGTACCGTTTGTTCCAGTTTTCTTCCTCGGTGCAGTCACACGAAATAAAATTATTAATAACTGCGTCAGCCTCGTTCTCCGACACAATATACCTGATTCCCAGGTTTTCGATTTTTGCCACCGGAACCTTAATCTTTAAATGGCCGAGGCAAGGTTCAAGAACAAAGTAGCTGAGCTCCTCTCCGTGGTCTGTTTCACTTTCGACGCCTTTGATTATTGCGGCACCGTGCATGGGGTACGCAACCTTGTCGCCTACCTTAAACATTGAATAACATCACCTTTCGTTTCATAAAAACGTTAGTTTTATAGAAAAATTAAATCATAATAAATTACACAGTTCAAATTTCAGCCGGATTAAAAAACCTCACGCAAAGCCTGGTATATATTAGAGTATTGACAAACTTCAATATCTTTAAACTTTTTCAGGTTTTTGGAGTTTGTATACGGAACGATAAACTTTTTAAATCCGAGTTTTTTGGCTTCGGCAATTCGGCTTTCGAGAAAGCTGCACGCACGTATCTCACCGGTCAGACCGACCTCGCCGACAGCGACAAGATCCTCGTCAATCGGCTTGTTTTTAAAGCCTGAAGCAAGCGCAAGAATTATACCGAGGTCAACGGCAGGCTCAACCATTCTCAGACCGCCGACAACGTTGATATAGGTATCGTACGACGATATATGAAGTCCGGCGCGCTTCTCAAGAACTGCCATAAGCATAAGCGAGCGGTTAAAATCAACGCCGGTTGACATACGCCGCGGGTTGCCGAAGGCAGTGGGTGTGGCAAGCGCCTGAATTTCGGCAAGAACGGGGCGGGTACCCTCCATTGTGCATACAATACACGAGCCGGGAACCCCTACAGGCCTGCCTGACAGCATTGCAGACGACGGATTTTTGATTTCGGTCAGACCGTCCGTGTTCATCTCAAATACGCCGATTTCGTTTGTGGAGCCGAACCTGTTTTTAATAGCGCGGATAATCCTGTACGGGCGGTGCTGTTCACCCTCGAAGTAAAGCACGGAATCTACGATATGCTCAAGCACCTTAGGACCGGCAATCGAGCCCTCCTTTGTCACATGACCGACCAGAAATGTCGCGATTGAATAACTCTTTGCCACGCGCATCAGCATTGCTGCAACATCTCTGATCTGGGCAACGCTTCCCGGTGCAGAGTTTAAGTTTGGATTGAATATTGTCTGAACCGAATCCACAATCAAAAGATCCGGCTTTTCGGCCGCAATATGCCGGATTATGTTCTCGGTATTTGTCTCTGAATAAATCTTCAGATTTTCAGTATCAACGCCAAGCCTGTCCGCACGGAGCTTGATTTGCCTTAAGGATTCCTCGCCCGACACGTACAGTATTTTTTGGGTCTTGCCTATGTGTTGGCATATCTGAAGCAGAATTGTCGACTTTCCTATACCGGGATCGCCGCCGAGCAGAATAAGAGACCCGGCAACAATTCCGCCGCCGAGAACTCTGTCAAATTCAGAAAGTCCGGTGCTTATACGAATTTCGTCCGTTGTCGAAATTTCACTGAGGACAGTGGGGACTGCGTCGTCGCTCATATTTTCGAGAGTCCGCACAGCCTTTGATTTAAGTCCGCTTTTTGAGGACTGCGTCTGCTTGCCGGTAATAACCTCTTCTTCGACAAGCGAGTTCCATGCGCCGCAGGCAGTACATCTGCCCATCCAGCGCGGAAATTCGTTTCCGCACTCACCGCAAACAAACACTGTTTTTGTCTTCATAATATAACTTATCCTCCGTGTCATAATTCTGATCTATCCGCATTTATATTATAAATATACCATAAAATCTAAGATTTGTCCATCAAAAAAATTTACAAAAATCGGGTACAAAGTATCAGCGCACAGTCATAAAAATTTCAGAAGCAAATGAATGATAAAACGTAAATAATTGTTAGAAAAATGTAATAATTTGATACTTGATATTTAGTCATTGTTGTTATATAATTCATATTATATATGAGGGGTGAGGCTTTTGCATACTTATGTTGTGGGGATCATTGTTGATTGCCCGGAGCTTATCCTCTTTTTTATTGGATTATACTATGTTTTAGCCGGCGTATTCGCCTTTGCGAAAAAGGCTGATATTCCGGAGGCGGACGGTAAGCTGAGGCGGTTTGCCGTGATTATACCGGCGCATAACGAGGGGCATGTTATAGGTCAGCTACTCAAAAGCATTGCCTGTCAGCAGTATCCCAAGGACAGACTTGACGTTTTCGTTGTCGCCGACGGCTGTACTGACAATACGGCGCAGATTGCCGCTTGCTTTGGCGCGAAGGTCTTGATTAAGAGTGATAATCAAAGCAAGGCAAAGGCTGTCGAGTATGCAGTTAATCATATATTGTCGCTCGATACGTCCTATGACTGCATTGCCGTTTTTGACGCTGATAATGTATTAAAGAAAGACTGCATTTTAAGATTAAACGATATGCTCGGCTGCGGCTATGAGGTTGTTCAGTGCCGTGTTGATGCAAAAAATCCGGACGAAAACTGGCTGACGGCAGCATATTCTGTCTGGCATATACTTGAATGCCGTTTCGGAAAGCTCGGCAGCCATAACCTCGGACTTGGATGCAAGCTGTCGGGAACAGGCTTTGCAATCAGCATTGATACGCTCAGAAAATGTCCGTGGGACTGCGACTCAATGGCAGAGGATCTTGAATATACCATGAAGCTCGGTCTTAAAGGAATTAAGCCGGGGTTTGCGATGAAGGCGGTTGTGTATGACGAAAAGCCGGCAAGCTTTAAGACGTCGGTTATGCAGAGATGCCGCTGGGCGCAGGGGATTGTTGATGTACAGGGGAGATATGGCTTTACCTTGCTTCGTCGGAGAAAGTTCGGACTGTGGCTCAGTCTTTACGGCGATTTTTTGGGGCAGTTCACATATGCTCTGTTTACTTTGATAAGCATTTTTTCGACTGTGTCGATATTATTTGACTACAGCTTTCCTTTATGCGGTTTATGGGCGCAGCCTGTTTCTTATGTTGCTTTGAATATATACTTGGGCATAGGTGCGCTTTGTGCCTTTGCGGGACTTGTTATTGATAAAAAATTAAACAGGTATACTATTTTCAACCTGTTTGGCTTGATGTTATATATGCTGAGCTGGATTCCCATCGGTATTGCCGGGGCTTTCAGACATAACAAAAAAGAATGGTATCATACCGAACACACAGGTTCTTTTTAGATAACGCGTGTGCGGTGAATTTTATTTGGAGGTAAAACAAATGTGCGGAATAGTTGGATACGTTGGTTCAAAACAAGCTGCTCCTATTTTGCTTGAGGGATTGTCTAAGCTTGAATACAGAGGCTATGACTCTGCGGGAGTTGCTGTTATGACAGACGGCGGCATTGAGGTTAAGAAGAAGAAGGGACGTCTTGAAATGCTCAGTGAGCTTATAGACGGCGGAAAGTCAATAAGCGGAACAATGGGTATAGGTCACACGCGCTGGGCTACGCACGGCGAACCGTCAGATACGAACTCGCATCCGCACCTCAGCAGAAGCGGCAGATTTGCGGTTGTTCATAACGGTATTATCGAGAACTACTTAAAGCTCCGCGATTATCTCACCAAAAAGGGCTTTGAGTTTATCTCCGAGACCGATACAGAGGTTATTGCGCACTTGTTTGAGTATTACTATGACGGCGATATCATTGACACAATGATTAAGGTTATCAATAAGGTTGACGGTTCGTATGCTCTCGGTATTCTCTGCGCCGATAACCCGGATTCGTTTATCGCGGTCAGAAAGGAAAGCCCGCTGATTGTGGGTCTCGGCGACGGTGAGAACTTTATCGCATCAGATATTCCGGCTATACTTAAACATACAAAGGACGTTTACTTCCTTGAAAATAACGAAATCGTTGTTTTGAATAAAGACGAGGTCAAGATATACAACACTGACCGTGAGGAAATTACAAAAGAATCTTTCACGGTTGACTGGGATATTTCGGCGGCTGAAAAGGGCGGCTATGAACACTTTATGTTCAAGGAAATCATGGAGCAGCCACGCGCTATTGCCGATACGGTAAGTCCGAGAATTAAGGACGGCAGAGTAGTGCTTGATGATATTTCACTTTCGGCCGACTATATCCGTGACATAAACAAAATTTATATCGTTGCCTGTGGCAGCGCGTACCATGTTGGTGTTGTGGGCAAGTATATCATAGAACAGATGGTAAGAAAGCCGGTTGAGGTAATCGTTGCGTCCGAGTTCAGATATTGTAGCCCGATTGTTGACGAGAATACTCTTGTTGTCCTTATATCACAGTCCGGCGAAACCGCGGACACCATTGCCGCAATGCGTGAGGCAAAGAACCTCGGCGCAAGAACCTTTGCGATTGTCAACGCTGTCGGAAGCTGTATTGCACGTGAGGCTGACGATGTGCTTTATACATGGGCAGGTCCTGAAATCGCCGTTGCTACAACAAAGGCATACAGCACGCAGCTTACCGCAATTTATCTGATGTCAATCTACATGGCGCAGGAACTTAATATGCTCACGCCGGAGGTTTTGGCAAGATATATACGCGCGCTTGAAACACTGCCTGATAATATTGCAAAAATCCTCGAAAACGAGGCGGATATCCAGTATATTTCATCGAAGTATTTCAATAGCAAGAGCGTTTTCTTCTTAGGCAGAACGCTTGACTATGCCGTGGCATTAGAGGGTTCGCTCAAGCTCAAAGAAATTTCGTATATCCACTCGGAGGCGTATGCCGCAGGCGAACTGAAGCACGGTACCATCGCTCTGATTGAGGAAGGAACAGTTGTTGTTGCACTGTGCACCGTTAAGAATTTGTTTGATAAAATGCTCAGTAATATCAAAGAGGTTAAGGCAAGAGGCGCGGTAGTAATCGCGATTGCCGAGGAGGGTCACACGGAAATCGAAAAAGAAGCGGACTTTGTAATATATGTTCCGAAGTGCGATGAGCTCGTTATGCCGAGTGAGGTTGTCGTACCTCTCCAGCTCTTCTCGTACTACGTGGCGTCGCTTAAGGGTCTTGATATAGATAAGCCCCGCAACCTCGCAAAATCCGTAACGGTTGAGTAGAAGTAGATAGTAAAATTAAAAGCGAAGATTAAGACCTGACCGGCCTGATCTTCGCTTTTTTGTATTACGGACATAATGCGTGGTTTGCTTTCGCATGAATTTAGTGATAAATTGTAGTTTGTACGCCCCCTCAGTCGCCTGCGGCGACAGCTCCCCCGGAGTGGGAGCC
>CAJKEB010000029.1 GCA_905198865.1 uncultured Eubacteriales bacterium | reverse complement strand
CTCCAATTCATTTTTTGAATATTTTTAATTATATCACAAGCACTGTCATATTGCAATCGATACAAAACAGAATTGAACTGCTGCTTTTTAAAACAAAAAATCCCAAAATATAAAATAATTAACATTACAAACATAAAATTCAGCTTAAATTATGGAAGAAATTATAGTTGAAATTATAATAATATACTGTTAAAATATATCTTGAAATATTTATAATTAGCATTTGAAAGGAATTAATTATGAGCCAGATGATTGAATTAATAAATAATCAAAATCTTGACGAAATCAAAAAAATCCTTGAGGTTGAGCCGAAACGTATTAATGAAGAGGACGAGAACGGCGTCCCCATGTCATTCTACATAGCACGTACCGGCAATATAAAAATGGTTAAGTATCTCGTTGAATACACTATAGCCAGCTTTAACGTAGGAGACAGACAGAACAGGACAATTCTTCACGAGGCAGTCGAAGCAGGCAGCCTTGAGTGTGTCAAGTATCTTGTTGAAAGAGTTGGTATTTCTCCTTGCGAAGGCGATAAAAATCTCGTTACTCCGTATCAGATTGCGCATGAAAACGGATTTAAAGATATAGAGAAATATTTTGAAGAATACACCGGCGCCAAATATGAGGACATGTATCACAATCCGATACGCACAGGATTCTTTGCAGATCCGTCAATCGTGCGCGTCGGCAGTGATTATTACATGGTAAACTCATCTTTTACCTTCTTCCCCTGTATTCCTATCTCTCATTCAACCGATTTGGTTAACTGGAAGGTAATCGGTCACGCAATCACAAACCCCGAATGGGCTAATATTGACGACTTAGAGGGCGGCAGAGGATACTGGGCTCCCGATATTTCATACTACAACGGTAAGTTCTATATTACAGCAACATTGAGATATAACGACACCGGCAAATTCCGCAGACAAATCGTAGTATCATCGGAAAAGCCCGAGGGTCCGTACTCAAAGCCTGCGTTCATTGAAGAGGACGGAATTGACCCGTCAATCTTCACCGATGTTGACGGCAGACGCTATATGCTGCTCAACCGCGGTGCTCGTATCTTTGAGCTTAACGCTGACTGTACTGAACAAATTTCCGACGCAGAGCTTTTGTTCTACGGTGATAACAAGCGC
Source organism: uncultured Eubacteriales bacterium (assembly GCA_905198865.1). Lineage (GTDB taxonomy): Bacteria > Bacillota > Clostridia > Monoglobales > Monoglobaceae > Monoglobus. The sequence continues at coordinate 22,072 of CAJKEB010000029.1, read as the reverse complement.
GCCCCGGAAGGTCCGCACCTTCTTTATAAAGACGGATACTACTATCTTTTTGAAGCTGAGGGTGGAACCGGGTTGATGCACCAAATTACCGTTTCAAGAAGCAAAACTCTCAAAGGCGTTTACGAGCCTTGTCCGTATAATCCGATTATGACACAAAAGGACTATGACGCCGCAATTACCTGCTGCGGTCACGGCAAGCCGGTTCAGACCCAGAACGGAGACTGGTATATCGTATATCTTTGCAACAGACTCTTAGACGGACAATGGGGAATGCTTGGCAGAGAGACATGCCTCGACCCAATCACATGGACTGCGGACGGCTGGCCTGTTATTAACAATCTGAACGGCCCGAGCAGCTTGCAGAAGAAGCCTGCTCTGCCTGCAACGACAGTTGAACCCGACGGCGGATTTGACGACTTTGACGGCGATAAGATTAAGCCTTATTGGATTTTTGCACGTACGCCTGAGACAGACGGAATAAAGGTCGAAAACAGTCGTCTTTACATAAAAGGTTCAAAAGAGCCGCTCAGCTCAATGTTTTCAAAAAATATCACTGTTCAAAGACAGAAGGACTTTAACTTTGACGTAATCGCAAAACTGGATTTGGGTATTGAGCTTAAAAACAATCAGAATTACGGCATAACAGGCTATTATGACGAAAACACTTACTTTACATACGGTATTTATAAAAACGGAGACAGCTATGCTCTGAAGCTGTTTGAAAAAATTGATGAAGACGAAAAGTATACCTATTCAGTTGACATTCCGAGAATAAGTGATTCTGTCTATCTTAAAATAACGACCGAAGGACTGAAACGCACATTCTTCTATAGCTTTGACGGAAAGACCTATACCGAAGTCGGAACTGTCGAAAATCTTTATTATCTGTGCAGTCAGGCTATTCAAAAGGGCAAGCGTTTCACAGGCGCAATGATAGGCATGTACGCATACAGCGGAGATGATACGCCGATTTATGCGTCGTTTGACAGTTTTGAGTATATCTCAAAGTAAGCATAATACTTATGAACAATAAAACAAGAATCAGCTTTATAGGCGCCGGCAGAGTCGGAACGTCTTTCGGAAAGTATTTGAGTAATAGCGGATTTAAGGTTATCGGCTATTACTCAAAATCCCAAAGCTCGGCATATGAGTCGGCAGAGTTTATCGGCAGCGGCTGCACTGCGTTTGATAATATAAAAGATTTGGTCGCTTTGTCCGATATAGTTTTTATTACGACCAACGACGATTCAATAAAGGCTGTGTGCACCGAGCTTTGCTGCTTAGACAAAGAAGTTTTAAACGGAAAGGTATTTTGTCATACAAGCGGCTCACTTTCGTCTGAAATACTTAAGCCGCTCCAAGCCTTTGGCTGTAAAACTGCAAGTCTGCACATGCTTCTGGCGGTCAGCGACAAGTTTAAAAGCTATTCGGATTTTGAAAAAGCATTTTTTACACTCGAAGGAAACGGCTCAAATAAAATACTTGAGGTTATCCAAGTCTGCGGCAATGAGTGCAGAGTAATCGAATCACAATACAAAGCAAAATATCACGCTGCCGCTGTATTTGTAAGCAATTTTGTTGTTGCTCTGTCGCATATCGGCTGCACACTGCTGACAGAATGCGGATTTTCATATAACGACGCAGTTTCTGCACTTTCGCCCTTGATTGAGCTTAACGTGCAAAACATTATAAGTAAAGGTCCGCAAAACGCACTTACCGGTCCGATTGAACGCGGTGATTTTGAGACTGTGAAAAAGCACCTCGGCTGCTTCTCTGATACCGAAACTGACGCAGTGGCAAAAGACGTATATAAAAGCCTGTCAAAAGCTCTGATATGGCAAACCGGGAATATTCCGGATATTGAAACGCATAATAAACTTAAATAATTATTATATATCCCAAAAGCGCCTCTCTGCCTTCGGGACAAAAATTTTATATAACTACAAGGAGACATTATGATAACAAGCAAACAAAGAGCATACTTAAGAAGTCTTGCAAATAAAGTTCCCGCTCTGTATCAGGTTGGTAAGGACGGAGTTAATGAAAATATGATTGAGCTCATAAACAACGCACTTGAGGCGCGTGAGCTTATTAAAGTTCATGTTTTGGACAACGCCTTCATGTCAGCACGCGAAGCCTCTGATCAACTGGCGGATGCAACAAATTCAGATGTTGTACAGGTTATCGGCAATAAGTTTGTTCTGTACAAAGAGTCAAAAGAGAATAAGAAAATAGAACTTTAACAATATAACATATATATTTGTCACCTTATATAAGTCGTCGGGTTTACAAATAGAAATTTATGTGTTATACTCTCTTTGATAATAAAAATAAAAGGGGAGAGAGATACATATGTCAAAAAAACTATCTATTAAAAAAATGTCTTTATGTGCGCTGTTTACTGCGCTTATTGCTGTTGGGGCTTTTATAAAGATTCCTGTTCCGCTGGTTCCGTTCACATTGCAGACAATGTTTGTAACACTTGCAGGACTGCTGCTCGGCGGAGAAATCGGCGGTCTGAGCGCACTTTTATATATGGTTCTCGGACTGATAGGAATACCTGTATTTACCGGCGGCGGTGGATTTAACTATGTACTTAAGCCCACATTTGGATATATTATAGGCTTCTGTATAGCTGCGTATACAATCGGTAAGATGACACACAAGGGCAGCGGTGCTGCGAGCCTTAAGCAAATGATTATTGCCATGCTTGTCGGTCTCGGTATAATTTATTTGATTGGGCTAATTTACTTTTATATTATTATGAATTTTGTCAGCGGTACCGGTGTTAGTGTTGCAAAGGTGCTAACGGTCGGATTTCTGATGACTATCCCCGGCGATTTAATTACATGCAGTCTTGCCTGTGTTGTTTCAAAAAGAATTCAGCCGCATATATCAAAATATATTAATTATCCGATATAAACACTAACTGAAAGGCACGATATTAATGAAACACGATATTGATAAGATATTAAGCAAAACACCTGTTGTATGTCTGCTTGCCGTATTGTGCTGCTTCCTCTGGGGCAGCGCTTTTCCTTGCATCAAGATAGGATACGGCATGCTGAGTATCCAATCGAATGATGTTATGAGCCAGATTCTGTTCGCCGGACTAAGATTTACTCTTGCCGGAATTTTGACAATACTTTTCGGCAGTATTTTAAGCCGGAAGCCATTGCTTCCAAAATCAGATTCTGTCGGTAGAATAATCAAGCTGTCAATGGTTCAGACAGTGCTTCAATATATTTTTTTCTATATAGGCCTCGCCAACACGACCGGGGTTAAATCATCAATAATTGAAGCTGCAAATGTATTTATAGCAATATTTATATCGTGCCTTGTTTTTAAATTTGAAAGACTAACTCCGTCAAAAATAACAGGCTGTATAATTGGCTTTGCCGGAGTTGTGATAATAAACCTTGCCGGCTCATCACTCGACTTCAGTTTTACTCTCATGGGCGAGGGCGCTGTTCTGCTTTCGTGTGCGGCATACGGACTTTCTTCGTGTATGATAAAGAATTATTCAAAAGATGAAAATCCTGTTGTTCTCAGCGGTTACCAGTTTTTTGCCGGCGGAATAATTCTTATTATTGTAGGTCTTTTATTCGGCGGAAGGATTTCGGGCTTTACTACCTCCTCCGTTATGCTTCTTATATACATGGCAATGATTTCATCGGTTGCATACACAATATGGGGAATTCTTCTTAAGTATAATCCTGTCGGCAAGGTCGCGGTGTTCGGCTTCACAAATCCTATCTTCGGCGTAATACTCTCAGCGTGGCTGCTCGGTGAAAATAATCAGGCGTTCACACCGCAGGGAATAATAGCGTTGCTGCTTGTATGTATCGGAATATTTATTGTAAACAGAAAGACGCACGAAAGCTAAAAGCTTGCTTTCCAATCATATTGACACTTTGCTCAAATACACGGTGTTTGCCTTTCTCACAGTTATTGTACTATAACGGGTTTAATATAATCACACTAATAGCAAATTGAATAAAGCTTGTATGCTTTAACTTCCCGTTTGCCTTTTTTACACAGCTATTCTTTATTCAGCCTCTGATTAGAACTGTGTTTAAACTCCTTTTCAGAAAGGACATTGCCAGCCGCGAAAATGCAGCTTGAGCTGATAAAAGAATCCAACTTCTTCGATTACTATTTATATTACGCAAATATCAGATAATTTTGAAAAATTTTAGTTGATTTATTTGTATATTTATGGTAGACTAAATAGAATAGTATTTTTATACAATAAATTAACGGAGGGAAAAAATGGAACTCAACAAAATTATCGAACTGGTGGTGTTCGCAGTATATTTGCTGTTCATGCTTTCCATAGGATTTGGCTTTATGAACAAGAACAACACCTTAAACGACTACTTCCTCGGCGGAAGAGGTCTTAACAAGTGGGTTACCGCTATGTCGGCACAGGCGTCAGACATGAGCGGCTGGCTTCTTCTTGGTCTGCCAGGTACCGCATATCTGGTTTTCGGCGGAACAAGCGAAGCTATCTGGACAGCAATAGGACTTGCCATCGGTACATATTTAAACTGGCTTTTTGTGGCAAAGCGTCTGAGAAAGCAAACCGAGGTTTCGAACAACTCAATTACTATACCGGTTTACTTCGAGAACAGATTTGAGGATAAGACTCATATTTTGAGATTTGCTTCATCAATCTTTATTATGTTCTTCTTTCTTATTTACACCGCTTCTCAGTTCACAGCCGGTGCGAAGCTTCTTGAAGCAACCTTTGGTATTCCGTATATTGCAGGTCTGTTTATAGGCGCTGCAATTATCACCGGATATACCTTTACCGGAGGATTCAGCGCTGTTGCATGGACTGACCTGCTCCAGGGCGTAATCATGTTCTTTGCAATACTGTTTGTGCCGTTTATTATTATACATCAGCTCGGCGGATTTGACAGTACCGTTATTCAGTTCCACGGTCTTGAAGCAGCAAAGAACGAAGTATTCTCCTGGATACCGAAAAGCGCAGCCGGAACAGTTAATGTTCTGCTTTTGATTTCATGTATCGGCTGGGGACTCGGTTATTTCGGTCAGCCGCATATTCTTTCAAGATTTATGGCGATTAAATCATCTGATGAAGTCAGACCGGCTCGTGTTATTGCTATGATATGGGTAATCATTACACTTGCCGCCGCTGTTGTTATCGGCGTACTCGGCAAACTTTACTTCGATGGCGGTTTAGCTCCGCAGAACTTCGCCGACATGGTTAACAATGACAGCGAGCAGGTATTTATGCTCCTTATACAGAGTATTTTCGGTACATCTAAAAACATACTGTCAATAATTATTGCAGGTCTGCTGCTTACAGCTATACTGGCGGCAATAATGAGTACCGCGGATTCACAGCTTCTTGTTACGGCTTCAACATTCGGCGAGGATATTTATCATCTTGTTTCAAAGAAAAAGCCAAGCAACAAAAAGCTCGTTACTGTCAGCAGAATTGCGGTTGTTATCATTGCGCTTATTGCTGTTATAATTTCACTTGACAGAAACAGCTCTGTATTTGACCTTGTTTCTATGGCATGGGGCGGATTCGGTGCCGCATTCGGACCGTGTATTCTGTTCTCGCTCTACTTCAGAAGAATGACGGCTCCGGCAGCTATTGCAGGTGTGCTTACCGGCGGTATTGTTGATATTGTATGGCACTACCTGAGCGGCGGTATCTTTAATGTTTACGAGCTTGTACCGGCGTTCATCATTTCATCTGTTGTGATAGTTATTGTTTCGCTTTGCACAAAATGTCCCGAAAGTGTTTCAAGTCAATACGACAGAGCACAACAAGCTGAAATTTAAGCGAATTAAAACAGACGGGCTGCTGCAATTATTCATGCAGCAGCCCTTATTATATTATGAATTCAATAAAATTAAGTATAGAAATTAACGAATTAGCCTAATTAGCTCTTTGTAATAATTTCACACTCGGTCCTGTCCATATATTCATCAAGAATTATTTCGCCGATGCTGTCAGCTTCAATCCTTCCGCTTATCGGATCTTTTACGCTGGTAATACTGCCCTTGATTTTGGCTTCAACATGACTTCTTTCAAACGACAAATCACAATCTATCATTTCACAATCCTCAAGCACAAGTCCTTTTGCGTAGCACAGCGGCTGAGTGCCGATAATACGGCAGCGAACAAGCTTCAAATTTTCACTGTACCATGCAAGATATTCACCCTTGACTACGCTGTCGGTCACAGTAATATTCTTCCCGTGCCAAAATGCGTCCTTTGTATCAAGATACGAGTTGCTTATTGTCACATTCTCAACATATTGAAACGAATACTTTCCTGTCATTTTCAGTCCGTCAATCTTAAGATTTTTACATTGAAAAAAAGGATACTCGGAAACCAGTGTTGTATTATTGATTTCCGTATCGCGGCATATCCAGCCAAATTCACAAGAATTAATCTCACAGTTTTCTATATAAGAATCATCACACTCACGCAGAGCTTTTATTCCGCTGAGTTTGGAATTCTTTATTTTTATATTTCTGTCATACCACAAGGCGGCGCGGCAGGTATCAGACATTGTGCACTCGCTTATAACACCCTCTGTTACATGCCACAAGGGATATCTGAGTCTAAAATCACAGCCCGTTACTTCGATATTTCCACATTCCTTGAGCGCCGACTCACCGTCTGCCGGCCCGTCAAAAACACACTTCTCTATCTTCGCATCATGTGTATTATACAGTGCTCTTTCCTCGTCCAGTATCAGATTAATATATTCTTTCATGCTTTATACCAACTCTCTAAAACTATTTAATATCTCAAAAATAAGCCTTGAGCAATATACATAATTATACAAAATTTGTTAATATATGTCAACTTATGATTTAAACATTTCTTATGTATTTTCTGCTCGTATTTTTTGCTATGCTTTCCCAGCCGACAATATGCTGCACCTGCAAGGCAGACGCAAAACTTTCCTTCTATTTAACTTAAATATCTTAAACTTATACCTCAACATATAAACTTATGTCTCATCATATATTATGAAAATAACTTCAAAATGCAACAGGAAAACATTATACAAAGCCAATAATAACAATCATTAAAATAATAAAAAGACAACTATTATGTTGATTCACGCCGTTTAAATGTCGTTTCGCGCCTTTTTATTGACAAGAATTACATATAACCTTATAATTATTGTGTATATATTTTTTCAACCTTTCAGCCGTATGGGTACAAAGTCCGGTGTGAACTGATGATTAAAATTACGTGATTGATAATTACAGCAGAGATAATTTTGATTGCAAAATTCATATTTGACAATAACTTAACCAAAATAATAATAAAAAATAATAATATAAAAACGGAGGGAAATTCAATGAATGTACTGAACAAAAAGCTGTCATGTTCACCACTCAGAATACTTGCTTTTATTCTGTGTCTGACTATGACAATCGGGTGTTTACCGACCCTGGCTTTTGCAGCGGATGATAGCATTCTCTTAGAGACTGTATATCCGCAGGACGAACCCAACATGTTCTCTTTTGCAACGCAAAGCTCGGCGGTTGACGAAGGAAACCGCTACAAGGTAACAATTGTGCGCAGCGGCGACGCTTTGGACGAAGCGTCCGTTCAGCTTGAAACAGTTGACGTGTCTGCAAAATACGGAGAGGATTATCTCGTATTTTCAGATGAATCAGATACCGAAGTACTGGAAACCGGCGGTACGCTGCTTCAGCAGTCAACGGATTACGAAGAACAGGCAAAAAGACGCGAAGAACTTCAAGCAGAAATTGACAGCATTACGTCTGAGGTTGAGACGGACGAAGAGAATCCCGAAGCTGAGGATAACATAACCGCAGCGGAAGCCGATACTGCCGATGAGCAAGCTGAGGATACAAGTATAAGCGAAAGCGATACAAAAAGCGATTTGGCTAAGCTTAAGGAAGAACAGACCGGTCTGCCCACAAGAGAAACATCAGAATCAGAGTTTGTTCCGCTTGAGGAGATGTTTTTACAAAATGCAATTGATGATTTCGGTTCATCTCTTGAGACCTCAAGCTCAACTGAAATTGTGTTTAACCCCGGCGAAACAGAAAAGAACATCACTGTTGAAATTATCGACGACAAAGACTCTGAAGGCGAAGAAATCTTTGATCTGGTTTTAAGCAGTCCATGTGACGGCTACAGCATCGGAACCTATGTGAATTGCTCGCTTACAATAAATGATGACGAGCCTGTCGTTCATTCAGTTCTGAGCTTTTCACAGGAGAATTACGATGCTGAAAAGCAAAGTGTAACGATTACTGTGAACCGCAGCGAGGCGATCTATTCATTATGTACAACAAAGGTCAGAACAGTGGATACCAGAAGTGCAAAAGAAGGCATCAACTATTCAAAGGTTGACGCTGAATTGACTTTTGAGCCGTATTCTGAGGAATATACCTTTGAGATACCTGTAAGAACCTCTGTTGATGAGCAGTATTTTGATTTGGAACTGTACGACCTCAAGGGGGCTGAAGGCGGTGACACAACTCGCTGCAGTGTCAGAATTCCCAAAACTTCAGACGCTGCCGTGGCTGCTGCAAGCAGTTCAGACGATGAAGAAACTGTAGAAACCGCATCGGATGATGAGCAGTCATTTGAAATCACACTTGACAAAACATATACGGTTAAATACAATCCCGGCGATAACATGGGCAGAATTTATGACACTAGCTATAACCCGGAAATGTTAGTAGGTGACTACTACTTTACAAGAAATTCAAGCTATAATCACTATTCAGGATATGATAGTCCAAACTGGAGACACAGCTATTTCGATTCAAGCGACGGTGAAAACGGAGCAGCCTATTGTGACTGGTATGACTGGCGTACATGGAATAACGGAAGCTCATACTTCTATCTGCACGGTAAAAGCGCAAGTGCGTTTAACACAAGAACCTATCAGTACATATCTGTCGACTGGAAGCAGACAAGAAGCGCTTACGGCGGACAGCGCGTAGGTTTTGAACTCCACAATCCAAGCGGCGGTTCAATTAATGTCAAAAACAAAAAAATAGAAGCAACAGGCGAATTCAGCAGAAGAATGTCTGACAGAATGTTATTCTTAAACAGCAGCAATCTCCCGACTCAGGATAACCTTGATGTAAGAATATACGCCATCGACCAGGAAAGCAACAAGACGCCTAAAATTGAGCTTCACTGCTACGGTGTTGCGGCAATGTACAGAAAGTTCAACATCACTCTTGTACAGCCTGATAAGATGAGTTATCTCGGCTCTGACGGTCAGTATTATTCACAGCCGCCTGCCAATGTAGAATTGGGTGAAGGTCACGAGACAAGATATACCAATCAGAACTTGCAGATAAACGTTACTGAAACCACAAGCGGCGAACCGATAAAAGGAAAATTGGTTAAGTATACTATTACCACCGGAATCAGCAAAGACTACCAGGTAACCTTTGATTATGTTCCAAAGGGCGATAATATTCAAAACATTGCCTTTGACGATGAGTTTATTAAACTTCTTGATTCAAAAACAAAGCAGGTAAGTGTTACCAACAAGACATTCTATACCGATATAAGAATTAAGCCTGTATTTGAATACAGAGATGTTGAAATCGAGGTTCTGGAGGAAACCAACGGTACTTTTACAGACAGCAGTCTCACACCGGGCAAGCATACGGGTAAATACCATATAGGTGACACTCTGCATTTAGACGGCGTACCGGCAAACGCAAACGTATACTATGTTGGTTACAATGAGAAAGCCTATAAAAACAGTTCTGACACTGATGAATTTTTTATCGGAGATGTGAGCGGTGCTAACGATTTACTTCTGGATTGTGAAAGATATGTACTAAAGCCCAGATTTTCAAATCTTGAAAATCATATACGGATTAATCTGACTGACAACGCGAAGGATACGCTGAGTATTTTAAACACTGTACCGAATGATGTTCTTCCTGAAAATATCAGAGAAAACGCAGGATTGGTTCTGAATACCGGAGACAACTCATATGACTATAAGCCGCAGGGCGGCAAAGTTTATTCTGTACAGGCAATAGCCAAGAAACAAGCGCCTGATGGCAAGATATACAGACCGAAATTCACCATTTCCAGCAGCAGTGAGACAATAAACGGAAACGTATTCGACTTTGTCGCAGGTGATTATCCGGCCGATAATGTTATTACGGTGGACGTTGAAGAAGTCGATGTATCAAAAATGAACTACTTTGAGGTAGACGGCTTTGTAACAATTCCGGGCAACGCCATAAGAAGCTCGGCGTTTGATGTAACAGAAGCAGGAGCTCAGGGTGTTACTGTAATTGCAGGCGGCAAGCAATCAAAGCTGTATGACCCAAAAACAAGCTCTGTCGTAGATGTAATCGATCGCCCATCCTCTACCTCTGCTGATAACGGTGCATTTTCGCTTAAAGGTCTTTATGCCGCAGACGGAGACAGAATTACTATCTGCGTCACAAACGGAGATGTTGAGCGTGTTGAATACGTAACGGTAACAGGTCAGGGTCTTGAAAAACAGAGTATGGAGTTTACTGAGCGTGTTTATAACGAGGAAACCAAACAGGTTGTTGATACTCCTGTAACAAAAGACGGATATATTATGAACTGCGGCACTATAAATATGCCCGTACGCACGCCTCTTGCTCCTTATGTATCAAGTATCAAATATGAGGTTGACCAAATTCCTGACTTAACCATTGACACCAGAAATAACAGTATTCCTATCGTATCTACAAAGCTATATGTTCATGCGGATGTTAATCTGAATAACCGTGAGGTCAAGTCGGCAATATTCACCAGAGTTTCCAAAAACGGAAGCCGTGAAGAAAAACAGGTTGATGCAACTCAAAAAGGACAGATAAGGTTTACTGCAGAATACCAGATGGACATAACATTTGAAGACGGCGATATGCTTTATGTCAGCCTTGTTGACGCAGAGGACAGAGTTATAACAACTGTCGGAACAGACGAAAACGGAAACCAATACACGTCAAAAACTACTGAACCCAGACGTTACTTCGATGTATTCACCGGTCTTACATTCTATATTCCGGAGCTCGAGGTTGAGCCTCAGACCTATGATATAGAGAGCATGACAAGCGTTGAAATACCGATTTTGGGCGATATGGCACCTAATATGTCAACCGGCGCACTGAGCTTCACTACAGAAAAGCTATATAAAGACGAGCCAAATTCACCGTATTATCTTCAGTTCCTGTTCACACCGGGAGCATCCAACACGGTTAAGAAAACTGCAGTATCAGTGTTAACCGATGTAATACAGTCGAAGGATGATATTTATAATGAGCTGAAATCGAGTCCGGAAGATGAACTACTGGGCATAAAAGAGGATCTCTTTGACAAGGATCTTATTGAAACGGATGATGAAGAACTCAAACATGAAGCATATAAGAAGTCAGTGACAAACTTGGCAAAAGGTATAAAGTTTGACGTACGGTTGGTAGTTCTGTTATCGTTCTACTTCTCATATATCCCCGGCGAAAACGGCAACTCCGGCGGATACAAACTGACCTCTGGGCAATACTGCATAGGCACATACATGGAAGTTTCGAAAATGTTCTATTGGGTACTTACCACCGTACCTATGTACGTTAAGCTAAGCGGTAATTTTGAATTAGACTTTTCCGGTAACTATATCACTGATGATACAGAAAATATATCAGACACTGACTTTAAGTATACAAAGAACTTAAACGATCTGCTCAATCCGAACAACTATCTTATGATCGGGTTAGGAGGGCAGGTTACTGTGGGTGTCGGACTGTGCGGAGTAATTAGTGCCCGTGGAATAGTATCCGTTGATTTTGTATTCAGGTTTAAGTACGGCAAAAAAACAGATGACAGAATGGACGGATTTTTGTTTAAGCTCGGCGGAGGTTTCGGAATAGATTTACTGCTTTTCAGCTTTGACTATGTACCGAGTATATTAACCTACGGAAGTGGAGTATATAAAGGCGTTGGAGGCGGTGTAATTGACCTCTCCTCAGACGAAGATATAATTGAAACAGCAAACGATTCCGATGGATTTGTACTGCGTGAACTAAGCAGCGGAAATTCCGATTTGAGTACATTCGGTTCTCAGATTACCGTAGCTGACGGAAACACAAGCAATTATACAGTTTTGTTAAATAATGCCGCAGAGAGAACGAGACCACAGCTTGTTACCTTTGATAATGGTAAAAAAGTCTTGTTCTTTATAGACAAAGACGCATCAAGAACCGATACAAATTCAAGCTGTCTCTACTACAGTGTTTGCAGCGCAAACGGTGTATGGCAGATTCCACAAATAGTTGATAGCGACGCAACTGCGGACTCAATGCCTGAAGTAGTGCAAATGGGCAGCAAGTGCCTTATATCATGGTCTGATGCAAACAAGACATTTGATGACAACACTACTCCGGCAGAAGCTCTTGCAGGCTTTGAGATTGCGTATGATATATTTGACTCAGAAACAGAAACACTCTCCGGGGAGACTGTGCTGACAAGCGACAGCTTTTTGGATTACGATTTACACTTCGGCTGTACAGACAATGACGTTAAGAACTGTTATTATTTGAAACGTGACATATTACAGGCAGACAACGAAACAAGTATGGTCGATGTAAATGCGACTTATTCAACAATAGCATATAAGGAATATGACGAGCAAAGCAATACATGGGGCGAGGAGAAGTACCTCAATATACCATGCGAGGAAATTAATGACCCGCTTATAATAGATTTAGATTCCGAAATTGCTGAATATAATGGAAACACGTATACTCTGCTGACATACACTATTGATTTTGACAATGATATAAGCACTGTTGATGACCGCGACTTATACCTGATGATAACCGATACTACAAATCAAATATCGTACTATCCGATCAGAATAACAAACAACTACATCTCAGAGATATCGCCAAAGCTCACAAAATTTGACGGCGACATATATCTCTCGTGGGTATTTGGCGGCGAGGAATTCTGTATGCTGAATATTTCAGAAGCAGTACGGGAAATAGATAAAGACGAGGATCCGGATGAGAGCAGGATGGACCTGTATCTGAACCGCGACAGCTCATCACCGGATTGGTATAAGATGACGGCAAGTGAGCTTGGCTTAACTGATGATGAGTATTCAGGCAGTATATTTGAAAAGCTGGCAACCAACAACTTTAATGTAAACAGCACGAACTTCTCAACTGATGAATACATAGACCGCAACATTGGAAGCTATGAGCTATATAATAACTGTGATGAGGCTATGTATCTGATCTGGGCAGACGCCGACAAAGCCGAAAAGGATGAAACCTCTCAGGAGGTATTCGGTGCAGTTTTCGAAAAAGCTGAAGATACCGGAAAGTACAGTAGCTGGAGCAATGCGGTACAGCTGACCGACTTCGGCAAAACAATCGATGAATTCACCGTTGCATTTGACCGGGGTCAGAATATGTATTTAAGTGCAAATATGTTCGAGCAAAGCGTAGATGATAACGGCGCATTGGTAACCTCCGAAAACAATCTGATATTATTTGAGAACAAGCGTGCAAGCAATCTTGAGGTCAGCGATGATGGTATTGAATTTGAAACTATACCAAGATCCTCTGAAACAACAAACATCAAGTTTAATCTTGAAAACAACGGCTTATTGACCGTAGACGGATATGACCTGAAGGTCAGCCAGGTTCAGGGCGGAGCTGAGACCGAGATATATTCCATGTCTTCAGAATCACCTATTATTTCAGGACATTCCTCTGAGGTAACAATCCCGTGGACTGTTCCTGACTCATTAGACGATCTGCAAATCAAGGTTGAGGTTACTGAGCCAAATGTTTCCACTGAGCCCTATATTATTACCAAAGATATTGAGAAAAAATCAGATATCCAAATCAACGATTCAGAGGTTAAATTTGATTATTTTGGAAATCCATATTTGAATGTTGCATATGAAAACGCAGGTAATGATATTGCCGAAAATGTTATAGTAAGCTGCGGCGCAAAGCCTGATGAAAACGGAAACCCCGGCAAAGAATACGGAAACTGTGATGTGTATGAATTATTACCCGGAGAATATGGTTCAGTTACAATACCGCTTACGGGACTTGAATACAGCGACATAGATGAATACGGAAATTGTGAGGTATTTATAAATATTTCGAGCAAAACACAGACAGTATCAGGCACAAAAATGCTGTACTGCAATAAGTGTATGGCAATAACAGCTGACTGTGAGGACAGTATTGTAATGACCTCAGGTGACAGCATACAAATTAACGCACAGGTACAGCCAAACAGCGCTGTAGATAAAGAAATTGTTTACTATACATCAAACCCCGGTGTGGCAAACATCTCACCTGACGGAAAGCTTACTGCAAATTCGAACGGAACCGCAACGATTGTGGCATACAATCCAAGCACTGTAATCTCTAAAAGAATTGACGTTACGGTTACCGGCGGTGCTGAACCCGAACCTTCGCCCACGAATAAGCCTTCTCAATCCGGCGGCGGCAGTTACAGCGGAAACAGCGGACTGAACACCGGATCGTCAGCATCTTCGGGAGACGCAACGCCAAGTCCTGCTGCGACATTCGCTCCGGCTGAAACACCGGTTCCGGGAATAGAATCCGGTCTGCCATTCACCGACGTAACACCTGACGATTGGTTCTATGACGGAGTTAAATACGCATATGACAACGGATTATTTGAAGGTACAACAGACACATTGTTCGAGCCTGATACTTCAATGACAAGAGGAATGCTTGTGACGGTTCTCGGCCGTGCAGAAGGAATAGACAAAACCACTCCTGCTGAAACAGCATTCACTGATGTAAATCCGGATGAATATTATGCACCATATATTGCCTGGGCATCCGAAAACGGAATTGTTGACGGCAACGGTGACGGAACATTTTCATCGGATGAAAACGTGACACGTGAACAGATGGCTAAGATTTTCCTCGGATATTACACCTATAGGGGTGAAGGTCCTGAAGGAGCGTGGGCAATACGTCTGCCGTACAGTGACGTTGACCAAATCAGCGACTGGGCAGTGTCCGGAGTAATGTTCTGCACAATAAATAATCTGTTTGAGGGTAAGGAAAATAATATGTTCGATCCTCAAGGCGAGGCAACAAGAGCAGAAACTGCAACTGTAATGATGCGTGCAGATATTAAATAGTATTATTTAATAATCTTTAAATCCCAAAAGGGGCTGTATCAAAAGTGATACAGCCCCATTACTATGTACAAATCTGACTATTTTATATGTAATCTTAGTACCGAAAACGAGTTGCCGGGCATCGTATAAGTAAATTCTTTCCGGGTTTCTATGTCTTTAAACTTAAGTTCAAATTCTGCCGGCTTGATTCTGCACGGATTTTGTATATCATTATAAGCGCTTAAATCGTCGCCATAAAGTGAAGTAACGTCGGCGGTGTTCTTAATATCAAATTCTGACACATCAACTTTGACAGTTTTGGGCACCGGCATACTATTCACAAGTTTAATTATAATATCCATGTTTCGCGTGTCAAACGATACTGACTGATAAAGTCGGCATGAGCTGTCACCGGTATTTGTAACTCTTGACTTAAGCGTATAGCTTCCGCAGTTATTTGAATACATATACTGTGTATAATAATCAGGCGTTACATACGATGATTTGCCGTCAAACCAAATCATATCCGGCGACCATTGAGTGTAATTCACCCTTGCAAACAACGGCGCATACGATGCCATATATACAACGTCAGCATTTCTTTCAAGACCTGTCATAAACGCCGCGGTTGAGATTGCGGAGCTGAGCTTGTTCGCCTGCGGATAATTCGGCTTGTTCTCACCATCAAATCTTGAGGCATACTCACCGGCAAATATTTTTATATCCCTCGGATAATCATCATAAAACCCATCGTTTTCAAAGAACCATTCCGGCGTCATGTAATAGTGCTCGTCCACAACCGAAACAAAGTCAGGTATTGACTTACTCTTCTCCCTTATCCACTGCCATGCGGTACGGTATGCCTCATCATTGACCTTAGGCCCTGCTGTACCGACAAGCTTAATTTGTGGATATTTTTCGTGTATCGCCCTTTCAAACGCCTCGTACTTCCTGTGGAAATCGTTGGTCTCAGTCTCCCACTGTTCGTTTCCTATTCCGACAAGCTCAAGACCGAACGGCTCCGGGTGACCCATTGACGCTCGTACACTGCCCCATTTGGTGTCTGCGCCGCCGTTTGCAAATTCAATCAGGTCAAGCGCATCACCAATATACTCCCGCAATTCCTCGCTGTCAGTATCAAGCGCGTCCTTTCCCTGATACTGACAGCCAAGTCCGCAGCTGAGTACCGGCAGCGGTTTTGCACCAAGGTATTCGCACAGAATAAAATATTCATAAAATCCAAGTCCATAAGTCTGATTATAATGCTTATATCCATTATCAAGACCTGAATCGGTATGCGCAGACCATCTGTTCCAATTCTGCTTTCTCCGCTCAATAGGACCAACCGTATCCTTCCACTTATATCGGTTTGATAGATTATACCCTTCAACAACACAGCCGCCCGGGAACCTCAGAAAGCCGGGATTTAAAGCCTTCAGTTTTTCTGCTAAATCTTTCCTGAACAGTCCTGAAACCGCATCGTCAGGGAACACAGAAATCATGTCAAAGCATACAGTTCCGATTTCACTCAGCGTAATAACAAAATCCGCAGCCTCAACCGTATCACAGGCGGTCAGAACAACGCTGTACTTCCTCCATTGATCAGAAAATCCATTATCGTCAAACTTAACTTCGGCTGCCGCAAAAATCCTGCCGTTCTTACGAATTGACACATTAATTCTGCCACTGTAATCATCTGCCTTGGCATAGAACGAAACATTGAATTTCATACCCTTTTCTGCAAAAATGCCGTCATACGCACGGTTTGCAAAGCCGCACTCTTTTTCAAATGCAGTGAACCTTAAATAATGCGGATTGTTTTCATTCAAGCCATTTGTATCAGCAATTTCAAGCATGCCGCCGCCAATCGGATATTCAGACCAGGCATAACAGCCGTCAAATTCAGTATCTGAGCCGCCTGCATTCTTAACCGCCTCAAAGGAACGGTTTTCGATAAGCTCGGCATACAGACCTCCGTCCGCCGCATAGTTAATATCCTCAAAAAACAGTCCGTACATTCCCTTCTGAATGTCAACACCCTTTTTATTGGAAATTTGCAGTTCATAATCAATGTTCATATTATCAGCCTTTGCCTTTCATTTAATATAATTATTAATTATATTACACAGGCGTAAATATGTCAATCCGTGACCTTCAATCAGTACCCTGCGAGCCTTGGCAGAAAGGTCGATAACGCCGGCCAGAACGTCACTAAAAGCAGTACTGCAAAGATAACGGCATAGTATGGCATCAGCGGTTTTATCACTCGTTCAATCGTTGTTTTGGCAACACGCACGCCGACAAATAATATATTTCCGACCGGCGGAGTTATTGTGCCGATACACAGATTAAACACAAGCATAATTCCGAACTGTATAGCTGACATACCTATCAAATCACTTGTGACAATCGGCAGAAAAATCGGCGTAAATATCAGAATTGCAGGAGTAATGTCCATAAACGTACCAACGACTAAAAGTATCAGGTTAATTATAAGCAATATTATAATCGGATTGCTGCTTATGCTTAAGAGCGCATTTGATATAGCTCCCGGAATACCGGTGAATGCAAGTATCCACGCCATAATTCCCGATACACCGATCAGGAATACAATAATTCCTGTCGTCTCTGCACTCTCTTTGAATATATCAAACAAATCGCTTATTTTTATCGTTCGATAAATCAGCGACAGTATAAGGCTGTACACAACGGCAACAACCGAACCCTCTGTAGCTGTGAAAATACCGGCTATAATACCGCCGATAACCACAACGATAAGCAAAAGACTTGGTATGGCTTCCCAAATGATTTTCAGCGCATCGCCGAGCTTAACACGGCTTGTACTGCGATACCCCCTGCGTTTTGCGATAAAAAACGCAACAACCATACAGGCAAGTCCCCAAAGAATACCGGGAATATATCCGCCCATAAACAACGCGGCAACTGATGTTCCGCCGCTGACGAGTGAATACGTTATAAGAACATTACTCGGCGGAATAAGAAGCCCGGTAGGCGCCGTTGCAATATTTGCCGTTGCCGAATATTCTACATCATAGCCTTCTTTCTTTTCAATCGGCCCGATTATTGAACCCATTGCAGAAGCTGATGCAACACCCGACCCCGAGATTGCGCCGAACATCATATTTGCCACAGCATTTGTATGCGCCAAAGCGCCGGGAACCCTGCCTGTAAGCAGCATTGCAAAATTGATAAGTCTGGTCGCTATACCGCCTCTGTTCATAATATTACCCGCGAGGATAAAAAACGGTATCGCGATAAGCGTGAATACGGAAATGCTCGAAAACAATCTCTGCGCTCCTGTCAGCACCGCCGCATTAAAATCCATTATAGGCAGAATTGCAAGAATTGAAGATATGCCTATCGAGATGGATATAGGAACTCCCAAAAGTAAGAGGACAAGCAAAACAACTCCGACAATAATTCCGGACAGTACAGCTATTGACATTACAAATCACCTCCGATTACTTTTTTATCACTTTCAGCGGCAATTCTGCCGTTTTTCTCTGCCCTCTCGCTTATTGTCTCGTCCTCCTCCGTGCGGCTGAGAGGCTTTATATCCCTTTCTTTAATTATTTCATAAACATTGATTATCGAAAAAATTACTGTAAAGACTCCGCAAATCGGAGTAATGACATAAATTGCCGCCATAGGCAGTCCTAATGATGCCGTGACTTGGGTCATTGTTAGCTTTGTTATTGAAACACCGCCGTAAATCATTACCAAAGCGGCAAATAAAATTACAAGAAGCTCAGATATAACATACACGATTTTAAGTCCTGCGGGGCTTAATTTATCCGCAAAAAATCCCATTCTCATATGCTCACGCTTGCCGAACACAAGCGCGGCGGCAAGTACCGCAAGCCATGTAAACGAATATGTCAGAAGCTCTTCGGACACAGTACTCGGTGAGTTGAAAACATATCTTGTCACAATCTGGTATGTTCCGACAAATGTTATAAACACAAACATGGCAACACAAATAATCTCAAGTACCTTTGTCATAATCAATTTAAGTCTTAGCATCCGCTTCCTCCTTTTTTACTCGGTTATATTAGTTTCCTGAATTCTGTTTATTTCATCATAGATCAAGCGCAGCCTTGTGTCGCCGGCAAGAATTTCTTCATGAAGCGGCAGCACCTTTTCACGAAATGCTTCCGGATTTACCTGAATGAACTCAACACCCATGTTCCTTGCTGTTTCCTTTGCAGTTTCTACCTGCTCAGTCCAGCTCTCGCGCTCGACTTTATTGCATATTTCTGCTGCCTCGTAAAAAACTCTGCGCTCGTCCTCCGGCAGGTCTTCAAGAAACTTGGTATTTGCAATCAGCATATCCGGCACCATCTGGTGTTCGTTATAGCTGTAATACTTCGCTACCTCGCCGTGCTTATTGTTTGTGAGAGCAAGCTCGTTATTCTCTGCCCCGTCAATTACTCCCTGCTGTATTGCTGTGTAAACCTCACCAAAGCTCATCGGCGTTGCAGAAGCTCCAAACGCCTCCATCATTTTGACGTTTGTCGGGCTTTGCTGAACTCTTATTTTCTTTCCCTTTAAGTCGTCAGGCGTCATGATTGGTTTTGTGGCATAGAAATTTCTCGTACCTGCATCAAGCCAGGTCACCGCTTCAAACCCCGATTTGTTTGTTGACTTATATATTCCGTTCATAAGCTCTGCATCCTCCATGACCTTATGGTATGAGTCCTCGCTCTTAAACAGATACGGAATACTGAAAATACTGTATATATTATCAAAGGTTTCAAGGTTGCCTGTGCTTGCGACAGCGTAATCAATTGCGCCGGTCTGAACAAGCTCTATTGCCTTGACAGAAGAACCGAGCAGCTCATTTGGAAAAATCTGAATATCATATTTGTCGCCGAGCCTTGACTCGACATATTCCTCAAATGCGAGCAGCCCTATATGATCAGGATGCGCCTCAGACTGCGAATGAGAAATCCTGACTATACGCCTATCAGACAATTTTATGCCGCATCCGCCCAAAATCACTGTTAATAAAGCAAAGACCACAAGAACTGCAAACAGCTTCTTTAAGTATTTCATTCTATGCCTCCTGACTCCATTGTCATCATAGTTTTATACCTATCTTTTCCACGAATTTGAAAAATATGTATTTATAAAATTATTTCAAAAATTTGCATAATAATATTGCAAATCTTTGTTACTTATGTTATATTATTATGGTAAGATTTGATATAAATTTAATAATTATACATAAGGAGTGTCAGAAATGAGATATGTAATAGGTGTCGACATCGGCACAAGCGGTACAAAGACCGTATTATTTGATGAAAACGGAAATTCTATAGCAAGCTATCTTGTAGAATATCCTCTGTATCAGCCAAAAATCGGCTGGGCTGAACAGGATCCCGAGGACTGGTGGAATGCAACTCATACAAGCATCAAAGCCGTAATAGAGAAATCAGGCGTTAGTCCATCTGACATCAAAGGTGTAGGTCTTTCGGGTCAGATGCATGGTCTTGTCCTTCTTGATGAAAACGGCAAGGTTCTGAGAAAGTCAATCATCTGGTGCGACCAGAGAACTGTTGCTGAGGCTGATGACCTGACAGAAAAAATCGGCCGTGAACGTCTTATTGAAATTACCGGCAATCCTGCTCTTACGGGATTTACCGCCGCTAAAATTCTTTGGGTTCAGAAAAATGAGCCGGAGATATATGCAAAGACCGCAAAAATACTCCTGCCTAAGGATTATATCCGCTACATGCTCACAGGAGAGTATGCAACAGAGGTTTCTGACGCAAGCGGTATGCAGCTCATGGATATTAAAAACAGATGCTGGTCTGATGAAATTCTTGAAAAGCTGAATATCGACAAAAACTTGCTTGGCAAGATGTATGAGTCATGTGAAGTTACCGGTACTGTTCACAGCGCCGCTTCTGAGCTTACCGGTCTTGATGCCGGCACAATCGTGGTCGGCGGTGCAGGCGACCAGGCTGCCGGCGCAGTCGGCAACGGTATTGTTAAGCCGGGTATTGTTTCTTCAACAATCGGTACATCGGGCGTTGTTTTTGCGCATATGGACAATATCCAGATTGACAAGCAGGGCAGAATTCACACGCTCTGTCATGCAGTTCCCGGAAAGTGGCACGTAATGGGCTGTACTCAGGGCGCAGGTCTGTCACTCAAATGGTACCGCGATAACTTCTGCCATGCTGAAATGGACGCCGCTGACGGAATGGGAGTTGACCCGTATTACCTGATGGATCAGCAGGCGGCAAAAATCACACCGGGATGCGAAGGTCTTATGTATCTGCCGTATCTTATGGGTGAGAGAAGTCCCCACAACGACCCGAACGCAAAGGGTGTATTTTTCGGACTTTCGGCTAAGCACACCAAGTATGATATGCTCCGTGCTGTTATGGAGGGTGTTTCATACAGCTTAAACGACTGCCTTGAGGTTGTCAAGGAAATGGGAATTGACGCTTCAGAAGTCCGTGCTTCGGGCGGCGGCGGCAAGAGCAAGCTGTGGCGTCAGATGCAGGCGGATATGTTCGGCTGTGATATAAACACAATCAATGTGTCTGAGGGTCCGGCTCTCGGCGTTGCGCTTCTGGCAGCTGTCGGCGCAGGAATTTACAGCAGTGTACCTGAGGCTTGCGAAGCTACAATCAAGGTTAAAGAAACCATGAAGCCAATTGCTGAAAATGTTGAGACATATAATAAATACTTCCCGATTTATCAGAATGTATATAAGAGCCTCAAACCTCAGTTTGAAGCAGTTGCAAATGTAAGATAAGATTAATCATCATAGGCTGTCTCTTTTTATTGAGACAGCCTTGTTTTATGATATAAATTATAGTTTAACGCGCGAAGCCCTCTCCGTCAGCTCCGCTGACACCTCTCCCGGA
>CAJKEB010000028.1 GCA_905198865.1 uncultured Eubacteriales bacterium | reverse complement strand
TTAGATTTTTAAACCTTTTCCTAAAAGGTTTGTGCGCGTCAAACTATAATTTGTATTATGGAACAGCGGCTGCTGCGATTGTTCACGCAGCAGCCCGCTTCATATATCTTAAAATACATATTTGTTTTACAACTATAAGGAAATCTAAACCTAAATACGGTATAAATACTAAAAATATACTGTATAATGTAAAATTCGAGTAAATTTATGAATTATTCCGGTTTTCAATATTACAAAAGCATTACACGAATTTAATATAATTTCGCCAAAAACCGCGTAAAATCTGCGTTAAACGAAGCTTTACAAAACTATTTTTGACAAATGGGATAAATTTTATTATATTATTATTGCTGCTGCGAAGTGCAGCATATTTGAAGTGTATCTTAATATTTTTAAAGGGTGGTAAAATGTTTAATTTTTCAGATTTTAATCAAATTGAAGTTCGTAATGACAATGCAGAGTTTAGTGACGGAGAGGTTTTTGTTCGCCGCGGTAAGATAAACTTTGAGATTGATCTCAAATGCTTTTATGACGTAGATATAAACGGCGAAAAAATGAAAGTGAAGTATGAATTAAGGTTTGACAATGCTAAATACCGGCCGTTTGGCTTAAGCGCTGAGCTGATTGACAGTACAGGAAACACGAAAGAGGAAGAGCTGGTTAAGAATAAGTTTGCAACAATATCAGAAGCGGTTTATGCAATGAGAATGCTTGCGAGAGAAACGGTTTTGCCGTATACTGTTGAGAATATTTTATCTGAATAAGCTTGCTGATATGAAATTTTGAATTTTATTTTTTAAAATAATATTTAGACATTATGTTAAAATTTTCAACAATATTTTTTAAATTTAGGGTTGTATTTTTAAAAATTTGTGATATAATATAATTAAATCGAATATATCCCTGCGTTGTACGTATTTATGGAATTAATGTAAAACCAACAAATTTTTTAAGGGATTTTACCTTCTGAAGACGGCGCACATGCCTCACACCTTTTGGTGTCCAGTGGACTTGTAAAGTCTTAGAGCGAATCCCACCTGGTTTCCAGGTTTTTACTTTAACCATGTTACGGCTATCGCGGGGTATATTTATTTTCGGGATATATTTATTTTAAGTAAAATTACATTTTTTTGAGTAATAATGACAAATTTAATCAAAACGCTTGACAAAAGCTCGAATTTGATATATAAATATATAGAATATGTTTGTGAGAGTATATTCCTGTAAAGGGGGATTGAATGTGCGTATTATTTCCGGAAAAAGACGCGGATACAAGCTTTTGCCGCCGGTCGGAGATAACACTCGCCCTACCACAGACAGAGTTAAGGAATCGCTTTTTAATATTATACAGATGCGTTTTCCGTGCTTGAACATTCTTGATTTGTTTGCGGGAAGCGGTGCACTCGGAATTGAGGCGCTGAGCCGCGGCGCCGCTCATGCTGTATTTGTTGAGCATGATGCGGAGGCTTATAATGTGGTCAGAAAAAATTTGCTCGGAAGCGGATTTGACGCCGATGCGTCGCTTTATAAAGCCGATTCGCTTAAGTTTCTTGACGGACTGTATTTGGGCGGATTTGCTGCGGAGAGCAAATCTGAAAACAAATTTGACATAATTTTCCTTGACCCGCCGTATAATAAAGGATTGCTCAAGCCTACGCTTGAAAAAATCTATAGCTACAGTCTGCTTTCGGACAATGGTATTATCGTTGTTGAAACCGAAGCGGGTGGAGAGGACATAACCGATACAAAGTTTAATATAATAAAATCGGCCAAATATGGCAAGACAGTCATCACGATTATGCAGAGGTGATAATATGAGAACTGTTGTGTATCCCGGTAGTTTTGACCCTTGCACAAACGGGCACTTAGATGTTATTAAAAGAGCGTCTAAGCTGTTTGATAAGGTGGTTGTGGCGATACTTATCAACAACTCCAAGACTCCGTTGTTTTCGGTCGGAGAACGTGTCGAGATGCTTAAACTTGTGACCAAAGATATGAATAACGTTGAGATTCGTTCTTTTTCGGGGCTGTTGGCTGACTTTATGAAGGAAATTAATTCACAGGTAATTATTAAGGGGATAAGAGCGGTCTCGGATTTCGAATACGAGTTTCAGATGGCGCTTACAAACCAGGCGTTATACGAGGAGTTGGAGACTTTGTTTCTGCACACCAGCAAGGAATACATGTTTTTAAGCTCCAGTATTGTTAAGGAAATTGCAAAGTATGGAGGTTGTTTGGACGGGCTGGTTCCAAGCTGCTTAATCCCTATTATAAAAGGCCGGTTTAAAAATTTGGGTAACTAAGCCGGATTAAATATTCAAGGAGGTATTTAAAGTGGATGCATTAGAATTATTGGATGAACTTGAGGATATAATTGACAAGGGTGCGTCTGTTCCATTCTCAGGTCGTTGTATTCTTGAAAAAGACGAGCTGCTTGATGTTCTTCAGGAAATCAAGCTTAAGCTTCCTGACGATTTGAAGCAAGCAAAATGGATAAAGGAAGAGAGACAGAGAATTTTGCAGGAGGCACAGGCTGAGTCTGACGCCCTCATTAAATCGGCAGAAGACAGAATTATTGCAATGGTTAACGAGAACGAGATTACCAAAAAGGCTATTGTTCAGGGTAATCAGATAATTGAAAACGCGCGTGCAAATGCACAGCAGGTTTCGGATTCTTCATATCAGTATGCCGATAATCTTCTCGAAACTGTTGAAAAAGTAGTTATGACTTCTATGAAAGATCTTGAACAGTGTGTCAATATTGTCAGAAACAACAGAAACGAAATGAGAAACAACGGCGCACTGAATACCGAAAGCATTGCTTCGGCAGAAGCTCCGCAGACTATAGAGTAATACGGCAGTTTTAATATAATATATGCACTTTATGCGCTTCAGGTTTTGCAGTGCAGTGTTGTTTTTGCGGTTTTTGAGGACAAACCTTTTATACATAAGGTTTGTCCTTTTTTGACGTTATTTTTCGTTTTTATATATTTATGTGTCGGTGTTTTTGTATGTTACGGTTCATTTCTAAATTGTTACAGGCTTTTTCTTAAATTTTACAGTCAAATAACAATTTATTATTTCCATTTATTTTGCATTGAATTCTAAAATTTTTTAGTTATAATGTTTTTATACGATACATATGTTTGGATATATATATTCTAT
Organism: uncultured Eubacteriales bacterium; assembly: GCA_905198865.1. GTDB lineage: Bacteria > Bacillota > Clostridia > Monoglobales > Monoglobaceae > Monoglobus. Next base: position 20,583 of record CAJKEB010000028.1, on the reverse strand, counting down.
ATTTGAAGTTCAATTATTTTCGGTTTGAAATATCCCGGGGGAATTTGTATGAGGATTGAGAAAATTAGTGAAAATAAAATTAAAGTTTTGATAGATGTTGACGAAGCCAGGGAGTGGAAGGTCGACATAAAGAGTATTTCGTCAAACACACCGGAAATTCAGGATATGTTCCGAACAGCGATTAAACTTGCGGAAAGGGACGCTGAATTCTATGTTGACGGTGCAAAGCTGTTTGTGGAGGCTATACCCGGAAAGACGGACGGCTTTGGAATGCTTATCACAAAAGTGTTCAGCGATGGCGATTTAAGCCGTGCGATAGACAATTGCTCGTATAAAGGCAAGATTAAGCGAACCAGACTTAAGGCGGCGCCGTCTGCGCACAGCGTTATAGGCAAGCGGATATTTAAGTTTACTGACTTTGAAAATGTGTGCCATGCAGCGGACGCTATTTCAAGAGAGTTCTTCGGTATCAGCACACTGTACAAATTCGGCGATGAATATTATATGCTGCTTATTCCCGAGGATAGGTTATCAATGCTCGAAATTGAAAAAGTAATGCTTGAATTTTCCGACCGGCAGGAAAAGACCTTGATATCGCACGGACGTTTGAACGAGCTTGCAGAGGTCATGATTAAAGATAACGCAGTTGAGGTTCTGGCAGAATATTTTGTATAAACTCATACATACATAATCAGGAGTTTCAGGTGACGAAAGTCGCCCGGAACTCCTTTTTTAATCTTAGTAATATATGTCCGCCTATGTGAATATTATATAACTAAAAAGGTTAAGGAGGCGGACATATGGACAACGGCGGAAATACACAAATCAAGCATACGGTATTGATTGAGAACAGGAACCGTATAAAAATTAATTGCGTTGAGGACGTGGAGAGCTTTAACGAAGAAAAGGTAGTCGTGTACACAAGCATGGGTGTAATGATTGTGACAGGTTTTGACTTCAAAGTCAGCCGTTTAAGCGTTGATGACGGGCAGCTTGTGATTGACGGCGAGGTAGACAAGGTCGAGTATATGGAGGAAGCGAAGAATGAAAGAGGTGAATCGGGCGGATTTTTAGGACGGCTTTTCAGATGATAAAAAAATAAATTATTAAGAAAGGATAACACGGCGTATTTTTGCCGGATAGATAAACGCTATGGATAAAAGTATGAATGTTATTGAAGGTATAGAAAAAATAGAAAAAACAAGTGAACTCGGATATATGTTTTGGTCGGTATTGTGCGGAGTTATAATGACGATTGCATATGATTTTCTGCGGGCAAGACGGAGAGAAAAATCGGTACCGGCGATTTTTGTATATCTTGAAGATACGGCATGGTTTGCAGCTCTCGGAATAATTATGTATGTCTTAGCCTTCAAAGAGAATTCCGGAATGGTCAGATGGTACAGCTTTTTGGGAGTGGGGCTCGGAGCGCTTATATACAAGCTCTTGTTCGGCGATATGGTTATGCAGCTGCTACGCAAGGCATACGGACTGTTTATCAGAGGAATTTGCTTTGCGATAAAAATCATTCTGTTCCCGCTGAATTTGCTTCTTAAAACAGTCCGGCGGCCCATTCGAGTGGTGGTGTGGCACACGCGTGAAAGCTCAAAGGTGTTTGATACTTACGGTAAGATTCTGAAAGCAAAAATTGAAAACCGAATCAGGATAAAGCCGAGTCTTAAGAAACATAAAGGCAAGCTGAAAATCAATCAATGATTTGTAATAATTTCGCAGACTTTTTCATTGACAAAGCAGAAAGCTTAATATATAATATATTTGTAGTATTATAGTTGTCCGAATTGTTTGTGAAACAGTCATATGTATTTCGGGCAGTCCGGTATTATACATATTTGATTTATTTCGGAAGAGAACCGTTGAAAATTACAAAACAGAGAAATACTAAATATAGAAAGGTTGATATAAGTTGGCTTCAAGAACGTCCGGAAGAGATAACATATCCCGTACCCGCTCAGCGGGCAGAGATTTAAGAAGTAAGTCGGGCAGCGTTGTCAGACGTACTGCCGAAAAGACAAAGCATATTAAGTTAAACATCAAAAGATTGGCTGTGTCAGCTGCCGTATTTGTATTCTGTGTGTATTTTATCTGTGTGACGGTCGGTCAGCAGCATACGATAAACGCAAAGCAAAAAGAGATTGATGAGATAAATTCTCAGATAGTTTCGGCAAACCGTGAGACAGAAAGCTTAAAGAGTGAACTTGAAAGTGTTAACGAGCCAGAATATCTCGAAAGAATGGCGAGAGAGAAGTTGGGACTGGTTAAGCCGAATGAACGTGTATATATTGATGCCAACAGCAGTAAATAATCAGAATAGTAAATAATCAGAATAATTAATATTATAACCAAAATATAGCGGAGCAAGGTTCTCCGGGAGGGATTAGTAGTCAATATGCAAATTGAAGTAGGAATGGTTTTAAGCGGGAAGGTGACGGGCATTACGTCTTTCGGTGCATTTGTTGAGTTGCCGGAAGGAAAGTCGGGACTGGTTCATATTTCCGAGATAGCAACGGAATTTGTTGAGAACGTGAGCGACCATCTTAAGAAGGGACAGATCGTAAAGGTTAAGGTTATCGGAAACGACAACGGTAAAATCAGTCTGTCAATCAAACAGCTTCAGCAAGATGAAGCGGCTGACAAATCAAAAAAGCAGAAGGATAAAAAGAAAAAGCGCGTTTCACAGCCGCGCAGCACTCAGCCTCCCGAAGAATTTGAATTTGTGAGAAAGAACAGTTCGGGAGAGATGAGCTTTGACGACATGCTCCAGAAGTTTAAGCATGACAGTGACGAGAAGTTTCAGGACTTAAAGCGCAGCAACGACAACAAGCGCAGCGGTGGATATAAGCGCGCGTATTAATCAGGTTTTGAATGTGTATAATCTGAAAAGGGGGAATCGGATGTGTCATCGGCAGGATTGGTTTGGATAATTGCCGCCGTTGTTTTCGGTGTGATTGAGGCCGCAACTGTGGCGCTTGTGACCATCTGGTTTGCTGTCGGGGCGGTAGCTGCGGCGATTGCCGCGCAGCTTGGACTTGATATTATTTGGCAGATTGGTGTATTTGTCATAGTTTCAGGTGTGCTCTTGTGCTTCACAAGACCGGTGTTTAAGAAGCTGATGGTCAAAAAGACGCAGAGAACGAACGCGGACAGGTTTATCGGAATGGAAGCATTGGTTATCAGTCCAATTGACGGGATTGAAAACAAAGGTCAGGTCAAAATTTCGGGCTCGGTGTGGTCGGCTCTGTCGTCTGACGGAAGCGAAATCCCGGAGGGGACAAGGGTCAAGGTTCTTGAAATAAAAGGAGTTAAGCTGGTCGTTGAACCGGTTTAAATTTTTAAACTAATTAATACAGGGGTGTTATTATGGCAGTGTTTCTTATTATTTTGCTCGCAGCGATTATAGTATTGGTTGTTGCGAATATAAAAATTGTACCGCAGGCGTATTCATATGTGATTGAGCGTCTCGGTGCTTACAGCGCAAGCTGGGGTGTTGGACTTCACTTTAAAATTCCGTTCATCGAGAGGGTGGCTAAAAAGGTTAACCTTAAGGAGCAGGTTGTGGACTTTCCGCCTCAGCCGGTAATCACCAAGGATAATGTAACAATGCAGATTGATACAGTCGTTTACTATCAGATAACCGACCCGAAGCTTTACACCTACGGTGTGGACATGCCCATGTCGGCTATCGAAAATCTGACGGCTACAACGCTGCGTAATATAATCGGTGATATGGAGCTTGATGAGAGCTTGACATCAAGAGATGTGATAAACACAAAAATGCGCTCTATTCTTGACGAGGCAACCGACCCGTGGGGAATAAAGGTCAACAGAGTTGAGCTTAAGAATATTATCCCGCCGGCCGGCATACGTGAAGCTATGGAAAAGCAGATGAAGGCTGAGCGTGAACGCCGTGAGGCTATTTTAAGAGCAGAGGGCGAGAAGAAGTCAGCTGTCCTCGTTGCCGAGGGTGAGAAGGAGTCGCGAATTCTCCAGGCGGAAGCTGAAAAGGCGTCGCAGATTCTCAAGGCTGAGGCTGATAAAGAGGCCGCAATCCGTATTGCAGAGGGTGAAGCCGAAGCTATCAGAAACGTTCAGCAGGCAACAGCGGACGGTATAAAGATGCTCAACGACGCAGCGCCGTCAAGTGCGGTTCTGACCATCAAGAGCCTTGAGGCATTCGCAAAGGCGGCAGACGGCAAGGCGACCAAGATAATTTTGCCGTCTGAAATACAGGGTATTGCAGGACTTGCGGCGAGCATTAAAGAAATCGTCAGCGACAATCAGGATAAATAGGATTAAAATTAATATGATATAACACTTGCACGGGGAGCTTTGTCTGCCTGTGCAATGCTATGATAAACCAAAGATAACTGAATTTTAGGAGGAAAACAAAGATATGTCAGGACATTCGAAATGGGCAACAATAAAGAGAAAAAAGGGAGCTATTGACGCTAAGCGAGGCAAGATTTTCACCAAAATCGGCAGAGAGCTGATGGTAGCGGTTAAGGAAGGCGGACCCGATCCGGACTCAAATTCTAAGCTCCGTGATGTAATCGCAAAAGCAAAAGCGAACAACATGCCCAACGACACAATACAGAGAAGCATTAAAAAGGCGGCCGGCGAGGGTGATACCGGCAACTATATGGAAATGGTATATGAGGGCTATGGTCCGAGCGGTATTGCCGTAATGGTTGAGACGCTTAGTGATAACAAGAATAGAACTGCTGCGGATTTGAGACATTATTTTGATAAAAACGGCGGTAACTTGGGTCAGAACGGCTGCGTAGGCTTTATGTTCGACCGCAAGGGTATTATTGTTATTGAGAAAGCTGACGGCGTAGATGAGGATACACTTATGATGGACGCTCTTGACGCAGGCGCGGACGACTTCAATGTTGAAGATGAATGTTATGAAATACTTACGACTCCTGAGGCGTTCGGCGGAACCCGCGAAGCGCTTGAGTCAAAGGGCTATGCTTTTGCACAGGCTGAGATAAACTATATTCCGCAGACAACAACAGTTCTCGATAATCCCGAGGATATTGCAAAGATGGAAAAGCTCATTGATATGCTTGAGGAAAACGACGATGTTCAGAACGTTTACCACACATGGGAGATGCCTGAAGAATAATAGAGCTTTGTAAAAATTCAGGAACGTACAGATTTAGTTTTAATTCAGAATAATATATAATACAAAAATACCGGGGGACTGCAGCAAATCGAAGTTATACCTTTGATTTGAGAGGATAAGCTCCGATGCGGCAGGGAAAAACCGTTTTCGGGTTTTGTGATAAGCGCAGGAGGCTTTAGCTATGTCCTTCGTTTTTTTTAGGCGGTGAAATTATGGCGAGAATACTCCATATGGCGGACATGCATCTTGATTCAGCATTCACAGCACGGCTCAGCGCGGACATGGCGCGGCTCAGACGCAGCGAACAGAGGGCAGTGTTTTCGAGAATTATTGATACTGCGCGTGAAAGTGCAGATGTACTGCTGATTTCGGGCGACTTGTTTGACAGCGCAAACGTCAGTGATGAGACAATCAGCTTCTTAAAACGCAAGTTTGCGGAAATACGAAACATACCGGTATTTATCGCCGCAGGCAATCACGACCCATACGCGCCGGATTCGGTTTACGCAAATCAGGACTTCGGCGAGAATGTCCGGGTGTTTGGCACTGCGGGCGAATACTTTGACCTTGACGATTTAAAGCTTCGTATCTGCGGCGCAAGCTTCGGAAGCGAGGACGGGGCGAATGTTCCAAGCATATTCGTCATGCCAAGGCATGACGAATATAATAATATTGCCGTTATTCACGGTGATGTGGTGAGCGGAGTATCAAGCGCAGGCAGATATAACCCGATTTCGGTCAGTGAAATAGAGAAATCCGGTTTTGATTATGCTGCACTTGGTCATGTACATACTTTCAGCGGCTTTAATAAGGCAGGAAAAACCGTTTGGGCATACCCGGGTATACCTGAACCGCGAGGCTTTGACGAGTGCGCCGAAAAGGGCAGATACGGGGTTATTTGTATTGACGGATTTGATGAAGCAGGTTTTAAGTTCAAGGAACTTCATGAGCGAGCGTATCATGTAATTGATATCGGAATTGACGAGACAGTGACCGACAGTGAAATGATTATTGAGCTTATCTCTGAAAGACTGAGCGAATTCAGTGAGAAGGATTTGTTCAAAATTATCATTTCCGGTTCGCCGGCGGAGGGCTTCAGACCGAATATTGAGATGATAGGCGAGCGCATCAAGAATTCAGCATTTTTGGTGACGGTTGAGGATAAAACCGAGGCGCTGCGCAGTTTAACCGCTGATGAGAACGACAACAGTCTCAGAGCGGTTTATATAAGAATGTTAAATGAACTGACAGGTGCTTCGGATAATGAAGAAGACAGAATAATTGCTGAAACCGCCTTGAAATTCGGAATTGACGCCCTTGACGGCAGGCTGAATTGATTGGCAGAAGATAATGGGATTACGGAAAGTGAATAAGAATAATATTATACTATGCGAATAAATGAACTACAGCTTATAAGCTTCGGAAAGTTTTCCGATTATACAATCAGAATTAAAGACGGACTTAATGTAATATACGGCAAAAACGAAGCCGGAAAATCCACGGTTCTTCTGTTTATAAAATTGATGTTTTACGGTATTCCCGCAGGACGGGCAAGAAGTACAAAAAGCGGTGAAGTCAGTGACAGACTTCGTATTATTCCGTGGAACGGCGGCAAAGCCTCGGGCAGAATTAAACTGACAGTCGGCAGCCGTAGGATAGAGATTTACCGTGAATTTGGCAAGAGAGCCTCCGGCGATGTTGTCAGAGTGACGGACAGTGATACCGGTGAGGATTATTTCGGCAGCGCCGTGAGCGGCGAAGAGGTCGGCGAGCGCTTGCTCGGAATGAGCCGCGGCATGTTTGAGCGTACCTTGTGGATTGGTCAGGATGACGTATGTATGCGCGGAAAAAACGATGAAATAACAGCCCGGCTGATGAACTTCTTAGACAGCGGCACTGCGTCCGATGTTTCGGTGAGCGACGCTTTAAAACAGCTCGAAAAGAAAGAGCTTTCGATAAAGGCGCGTACAAAGCGAAATGCAAAAGGCGAGATAGACTTGTTATGCGAGGAGAGAGACCGCCTTTCGGCAAGGCTGAGCGGTATACGGGCAGAGGAAAATAAACGTCGGCAGGATAGAGAAGCTTTAACAAAACTGGAGGAACGCTCAAAAAATCTCGGAGCTGAGATAGAGCATTTAAGCAGCCTTCGTATGTCGGAGCTTGCAAAAGAGAAGATTAAGCGGGTTGACAGACTTGACAGCTGTTTAAAGCGTGAAATGCAGATTGCAAATACAAGAATGTTCCAAGTCTTTAAGCACAAGGCTGCCGATGAGACGGTTGACAAAATGGCTGAAGATTATTCCAAAATCGGAGAGCTTGAAGTTCTTGCTTATGAGCAGAATGAGAAGCTCGGCGAGAACCAAAGAATACTTGAAAAGCGCAGAGAAACATCGGTGAAAAACCGGATACTTGCAGGTATTCCCGCAGTCTTAGCCTTGATAGCGGCAATACTGTGCTTTGTGCTTGATATGAGCGCCGTGTTGTGCTTCGGGCTTGTCGGTGCTGCGATTGTGTTTGCGGTGTTATGCGGAGTTATTGTTCTTACGGCAAGCCGCAAGCTTAATACGCTGGCAGATCAAGTCAGCGAAATCAACGCTCAGCTCGGCAGAACCCGAAGTGAAATTTCAGAGACTGAACAACGCCTGAACCAAACCCTTAAAGAATTCGAGTGCAAGAGCTATACCGATTTCAAGGAAAAGTATGGAATATACTTAGAGAATAAGGCAAAAATAAAAGTATGCCGCGATATTTATACCGAAGCACTCGGCGGTGATGACTATGCTGAACTGAAAAAAGAGGCGGACGAGCTTAAAAAACTTGTGATACAGGACGAAAGTATAACAAATGCAGACTGTGACAAAAAACTCAAAGCTCTTGAAGCAGAAAAGAACAAAGCTTTAAGTGAGATTGCAGCTTTGAAGCACAGAATCAGCATATGCGACGAGATGGTTCTGCCTGCCGATATAAAATCCGAAATTAGTGAAATAGATAAAAGACTTGCCGAAAAGGAACGTGAGCTTAAATCGGTTCAGCTTGCGGAGGAGTGCCTGAGCCGGGCGTATGCGAAAATCAAGTCCGATTTCACGCCGTATCTCAATCGTGAGACCTTGTCGCTGTTGTCCGAAATGACAGACGGACAGCACGAAAACATAAAGGTTGCCGATGACTTCTCGGTAAACCTGAATAAAGCAGGAGACAGCGGCGACTCAAAGCAGGCTGAGTTTTTCAGCATGGGTACATATAATCAGATTTATTTTGCTCTGCGGCTTGCAATTATGCGTCTGACAGTCGATCGCGATAACAGAATTCTGTATCTCGACGATATGCTTATGACATACGACGATGAGCGCAGCCGCCGAACCATTGACATGCTTAAAAAACTGTGTGGGACGGATAATATACAGATTTTGCTGTTTACATGTCATGGCAGAGATTTGGAATGTGCCGCGGATTACAGTGAAGCAATAACGGCAATAACAATATAATAATAACATAAGGACATTATCATATATAAAATTTTTTAGGAGGAACTATCATGGCGGGAAAATTTGATAATTCAAGAGGAAATGTAAAGATTGCGAACAGAGTAATTGCAAAAATTGCAGGATATATTGCCACAAAGAGCTATGGCGTAGTCGGTATGGCGGCAGCAGGGGGCAAGGACGGCCTTGCAAAACTGCTCAAGCAGGAGCAGATGGATAAGGGCGTCAGAATAAAGCTGACAGACAGCGGCATTGAAATCTCGCTGTATATAATTGTTGAATACGGAACAAATATTAACGCAATCGGTGAAGTTATCAGAAGCAGCGTTAAGTATCGCGTCGAAGAAATGACGGGTCTTGATGTTTCGTTCGTTGATGTGAATGTCGAGGGCATTCGTGTCAATTAATTTATCGGCTGATAATGAGCAAATAGTTTTAAGGAGAAAATAGATGAAGATTTTGGATAGCAAAACCTTAAAGATAATGATTATGTCCGCTGCTAATAATATCAGAATTAATGTGGACAAAATCAACGATATGAATGTTTTCCCTGTACCTGACGGAGATACCGGAACCAATATGAGTATGACCTTCACGGCTGCTGCAAAAAACGCTGTTAAGCCGACTGATGATGGCAGTGTTTCAGAGATTCTCGAAATCTTGGCAAAGTCGGCTTTGCGTAATGCCAGAGGTAATTCTGGCGTAATTCTGTCACAGATTTTGAGAGGTCTATGGCAAGGGGTTAAAGGCTGTGAGACGGCAGGCGTAAGCGAGATTAAGAACGCAGCATGCTGCGCAAGAGACGTGGCGTACCGCGCGGTTATGAAGCCGACAGAGGGTACTATATTGACTGTAGTTCGTGAGATTGCCGAGTATGCCGAAGAAAATTTTGTAAAGTACGACGATGTCTTGGAGTTTATGAAGGCTCTGTATGACGCAGGTATAAAAAGCCTTAAAAATACACCTGAAATCCTTCCTGTTCTGAAGCAGGCAGGCGTTGTTGACGCAGGCGGCTGCGGCTTGATGACGCTGTTTGGCGGTGCGGTTGACGGATTGGAGAGCGGTAAAGCCATCGAAATAGATGAGGATATAGTTGAATCGAAATCCGGATCTTCTGCAATCGGCAGCGAGATAGATACGGCTGATATAAAGTATAAATACTGCACGGAATTTTTGATAAACAAAGAGGGGGAAAGAAGCGCGGCTCAGTTTATGGCGGCAATCAGACCAAAAGGGGATTGTATGCTTGTAATTGACGACGATGAAATAGTAAAGGTTCATATCCATACAAATCATCCCGGATTTGTGATTGAACAGGCAATAAAGCTCGGCGAGCTGACGAATTTGAAAATAGACAATATGAAGTATCAGCACAACGAAAAGATAAGACAGGATTCGGACTCAGCAGATAATGGGAAGGCTGATTCGGAGCCTGAGAGCGAAGACGCTTTGGGCGGAGAAATTCTTGAGTTTGCCAAAACCGCAAAGAACAGCGGAAAGAAGAAGTACGGCGTTGCTGCGGTTGTGTCAGGCAGCGGAATGAAAGAGCTTTTTGAAAGTCTGGACTGTGATAAAGTCGTTGAGGGTGGTCAGACAATGAATCCCAGTACGCAGGATATTCTTGACGCGGTCGAAAGCATCGGAGCTGAAAATGTTTTCGTGCTGCCCAATAATAAGAATATTATTCTTGCTGCACAGCAGGCGGGCGAACTGGCGGATACAAATGTGATTGTTATCCCGACCGTCAATATGCCTCAGGGAATTTCAGCGCTGGCAGTATTGGACGACGGCTCAGAGCCGGACGAAAACACAGCTGCCATGAACGAGACTGCGGAGTTGGTAAGGTGCGGTCAGATTACATATGCTGCAAGGAATTCCAGAATGAACGGGCTTGATATTCACAAAGGCGATATTATGGCGGTTACGGACGGCGATGTTTCGTTTGTCGGCATAGACATGGAAACGGTTGCGCTTGAGCTTGTGAGAAAACTGGCCGACGATGACTGCGGTGTGATTTCGATATATTACGGTGATGATATAACGGAGGATACGGCAAAGGCTCTTGCCGAAAAGGTTGAGGCGGAATACAGCAAGCTGGATGTAAATCTCAACTACGGCGGACAGGCGGTATACAGTTATATTATTGCGGCAGAGTAGGAGTGAAATAAAATGCTTCTCAGCGACAGCGTTCAGTATTTGAAAGGTATAGGAGCCAAGCGTGCGGAATTATTTCATAAGCTGGGTATATACACAGTTGAGGATTTGTTGTACCATTTGCCGAGAGGCTTTGAGGACAGAACGCAAATAAAGGATATTGCAGACCTTACTGACGGCGAATCTGTCTGTGTAAAGGGCTGTCTTGCTATGGCAGTACGCTCGTTTCGTGCAAGGAACAAAACGCTTGTGACGCAGACAAGGCTTGCTGACGGAAGCGGAGTTATGCAGCTTACGTGGTTCAATGCGCCTTATGTCGCAAATACACTCACAGACCCGAGCTCAGAGTATATATTTTTCGGCAAGGTTACGTACCGCGGTATGAAAGCTGAAATGGTAAATCCGATTATAGAGAAGCTCGAAAGCAGCGGCCAGACGTCAAAGATGGGAAAAATCATTCCCGTCTATCCGGCAACGGCAGGGCTTCAGCAAAGGAGCATACGAGACGCGATCGTGCAGGCACTCGACAGACTGAGTGAAGAGCTGCCGGAGACTTTGCCGGAGGAATTCAGACAGAAGAACAATCTTATTGGTATAAAGCAGGCGATACATGACGTACATATGCCGCAGGATTATGATGATTTTGTTCTGGCAAGGCGCAGACTTGTGTTTGAAGAATTCCTGACCCTTCAGCTCGGTGTTTCGGCGGCCAAAATTATGAAGCGCAGTGAAAAGGCGACGCCGATTGACAACGTAAAGTGCATTGCCGATTTTGCGGCGTCGCTGAACTTTGAACTGACCCGCGCACAGAAGCGTGTTATCAACGAGATTGCTTCTGACATACGAAAGTCAACGCCCATGAACCGTCTTGTTCAGGGAGATGTCGGCTCAGGCAAGACGATAGTTGCGGCAGCCGTGATGTTTGCGGCGGCCAAGAATGGCTATCAGTCCGCAATGATGGCGCCGACGGAAATACTCGCCGAACAGCACCATAAGAGTATGAAAAAACTTTTCGAGCCGAGGGGGATTAAGACAGCGTTTTTAAGCGGCGGTCAGAAAGCTGCGGATAAGGCGAAAAACCTTGAGCTTATCGAAAGCGGCGAAGCAAAAATTATCGTTGGAACTCATGCCGTAATAACTGACAAGGTGAACTTTAAAAACCTTGTGCTTACAATAACAGACGAGCAGCATAGATTCGGTGTAAACCAGCGTACCAGACTTGCCGGCAAGGGCGGCAACTCGCATACGCTTGTTATGACAGCGACACCGATACCGAGGACGCTGTCTTTGGTAATATACGGCGATTTGGATATTTCGATAATAGACGAGCTGCCTCCCGGCAGAAAGCCGATAAAGACGATCGCATTGACAGAGGCGGCAAGAGGCAGACTGTATGATTTTGTAATAAGCGAGATAGAGAAGGGCAGACAGGAATACTTTGTATGCGCGCTTGTCGAGGATTCGGATGTGGTCAGCGCAAAGGCGGCAACGGATTATGCCGATAAGCTGAGCCGCGGACCGCTTCGCGGAAAGTCGGTCGGACTTCTTCACGGAAAGATGAAGTCGCTTGAAAAAGAAGATGTAATGCGCCGTTTTGCGGCGGGTGATATTGATGTGCTTGTTGCGACAACAGTAATTGAGGTCGGAGTCGATGTACCCAACGCCACCATTATGGTAATCGAGAATGCCGAGAGGTTCGGACTCTCACAGCTTCACCAGCTAAGAGGCAGAGTAGGAAGAGGCGGTGAGCAGTCATATTGCGTTATGTTCGGGAACACAAACAGCGGTGTTGCAAAAGAGCGTATGAAGGTGATGTGCGAGACCAACGACGGCTTCAAGATTTCAGAAAAGGATCTGGAGCTTAGAGGCCCCGGTGAGTTTTTCGGTACACGTCAGCACGGCTTGCCCGAAATGAGAATAGGCAACTTCTTCACAGACATGGACGTACTCAAAGAAACTCAGGACGCGGCTTCGGAAATTCTGAGAGAGGATCCGCTGCTTGAAAGCGAAAAATACATCAAGCTTAAAAAGAGCGTCAAAAGGACGTTTGAGCGTGCCGGCGAGATACTGAATTAAAAAAATGCGGATTTGTCAAATTAAAGACAAATCCGCATTTTTTGTTTTTCAGCCTGAGTTTTTTGTCAAGCGATTAATTCCAAACGACGGTATTTTTTATTCAGGATAATAAAGTAAGCCGCACAGAGTATAATCTGTACTATTGTTGAAGCAGGTGTGGCAAGTCCTATGTAGAACAGCGAAATACCGGCTATGCGGCCGACAAAGTACGATACGGGAATACGCACGCAGAATGCTCCGATAATTCCCTGAAGCATAACAAAGAACGTCTTGCCGCAGCCGTTAAAGTAGCCTGCAAAGCAGAACAGGAATGATGTAAGCAGACAATCAATCGAGTATGCCCTGAGATAATCCGATGAAGCGGAAATTACCTGAGCGTCGCTTGCAAATATTGCCGAAAGAATATCACTGTGGAAAAACGACAGATAGCCCATCACCACGCCTGCGGCAAGTGATGATAGTATGCCGTACAGCAATGCCTTTTTAGCCCGATCGTACTTTTCGGCGCCGATGTTTTGCGCAACGAATGCCGACATAGCCTGCATATAAGCTGATGGAACCAGCATAATAAACGCGCACAGCTTTTCCGCCACGCCTACGCCTGCTGAGGCAATAAGTCCGAGTGAATTTACTATTGCGAGGATTACCAGAAACGAGATGCTGACGAGTAAGTCCTGCAAAGCAACAGGTATACCTAAAAACAAAATCTTTTTGATAATTCGTTTCCTGAAGCGTATGTCTTTAAGCCGCAGGGTAAACGGGAGCTTCATACGCTTTATTATAACCAGTGAAAGTACAACGCTCAGCGCCTGAGCAAGCACAGTTGCACAGGCTACGCCTGAAACGCCCATATGCAAAACAGCAACAAAAATCAAATCGCCGATTATGTTCAGCGCGCACGCTATGGCGACAGTGATAAGCGGTATTTTTGAGTTGCCTATACCGCGGAATATGCTCCCGATGACATTGTACGCCACAATGAAAATCATTCCGGCAGAGCAAATCTGTACATAAAGAACCGTCTGGTCAAATGCCTCAATCGGCGCATGCATAACGGCAGCAAGCCCCCGCGCCGAGAATAACATAATTGCGGTAACCGCAGCGGCAACAATGATAAACAGGCAAATACCGCAGCCTATAACACGACCGGCTTCTTTTGAATCGCCTTCGCCTATCTTTTGACCTGCCGAAACGGTAATCCCCATTGCCAGACCGACAATAACCATTGTGACCGTCTGCATTATCTGGCTTCCGGTCGATACGGCGGAAACATCAATTGGAGTTCCGAAATGACCGACAATAAGCAAATCAACCGCACCGTACATTGCCTGCAAAAAAAGCGCAAGCAGTACAGGCAGTGCAAATGCAATAAGCTGACTTAGGATTTTGCCCTCAGTAAATTTCTTATTCATAATAAACCTCCGTGTTATATTTTAAACTCAAACGCTAAAAAAAGCCGAATAAAATACCGGGCGCCACCCGACATCTTATCCGGCTTTGTAATTGCGATTACAAGCCCTCCGATGAACAATCGATATTATAACACCTATATCAGCCAATGTCAATCCTGAACTTATATATATTTACATAATATTTTAGTTTTTTCCGGCGTCTGATTTTATAACTCTATTGACTTGCACAGAGGCTTATAATTATCATCCCATAGGAAGGCTTTAACCTTATATCCTGACGGAATGTCATATTCTGTTCTTTCACCTTTGCTTACAGAATAAGTCTTAGTATTTATAATAATTCCGTTTTCATCATATACCGCAATATATAAATCGGCATCTTTACCGGGTTCGTCGACAACAATTTTGTTGTTTTCTTTATATAGAGGCGGTTTAACGTCAAGACCTACGTTGTCAAGATACATTTGATATCCGCCACGGCGTTCAAAGTGAAGCTGTGCAAGAGATATATTTGTGTCAAAGTCAAATTCACAATCGAATATTGACTCTCCGGTTACGTAGGTGTCTGTAAGTGAATTATACTCCGTATAAGGCTTAAACGAGTATTTTCCCTTACCGTTATTATAATTAAGCTCTACTTCTACTTTATACCATTTTTCAAGCTCATATTTATTTTCCGAGTCAGGTGTTATTGACGGACTTGCTCCGGTTTCGTCATAATCAATGAAAAAGCCCAGAATATGCTGTGCATATATACTCTTTATTTTGACAGCGTTTCCGTTTTTGTCTATTCCGTTAAGCATAAACCTTGCGCCTGCTTGTTTGTCGACTCTTTCTGAATGGCTTGCTGTATAAAAATCTGCGGTTGCAGAAACTATTCCGTTGTTCTGCGGATTAAACCTACGGTAGGTCTCGCCCCAGAACAACAGTGCATTGCCATAGTTGCCTCCGAGTCCTGTTCCCTCAAAGTTCTTTTCTTCGCTGCCGTTTGGAATGTACCATTCGGGTTTTTCTGCGCTGTTGAAGTCGATGTCAAAGAAAGGAACCAAACCCTCCTCAAGGACTATATCGCTCTCGCCGTTTAGTGTCAGATGACTGAATTTCGCAACCGAGAAGGATTCCTTAACCGAAACTCCGTTTGCGGAATCTGTCGCAAGTCCGACATACATTGTTTCAGGCAGATTCTCAAATTCAACAGTCATCGGTTCTCTGTCACTGTCATTCCATACTACCCCGCTGTTTGAAACGCTGAAGGTCAATGTGTTGCCGCTTCGCTGAATTCTCATATACTTTGGCACTGAATATGAGGCTGAGTCGGAGTTTTCACAGGTATTTCCGTTCGCATTCTTGAAATACGTCTCCGATGCCGTAGCTTTTTTTGCAGCGCGGCTGAATACTCTGACGTTTTCGCCGTACTTAAGCCAGCCGTCGCCAATCATTGCCATGATGTCGTCTTTCTCAAGTCCGGCTCTTACCATAAGGCCGCTTACCTGCTGGTTCTCAAATTTCGGAATTTCTTCGATTTTTGCTGATATATCAAAATCGCCTTTTACAGCTTTGTACATAAATCCACAGTTATCGTTTACTTTTGTCGTTATACGTCCTGAACCATAGATGGTATAAACGCCTTTTTCGTCCATGGACGCGCCGCCCTTGCCCGCATAGCCGGTGTACGTACCTTCTCTTATTTCGGTAAATGAATAACTGCCCGGTGCGTCTGACGCCTTGACATAGACGATAGATGTAGTACTCTGAGTCTGTTCGTCCCTTGTATTGTATGCACAGCTTGTCAGATAATGCGTTCCAGGATTAAGTGAGACTTGTGTGTCAATAACATCACCATCGAACGTATCAATTAAGGTGTTTCCGTCGTAAAGCTCCATTTTGGTAACTTCATTGCCGCCCACTGCAATCGCTGTTGCTTTGTAGCTAATGCTTTCGCCTTCGGTTATTACCGGCCATTCGCCGTTGTCAACCGTAAGACCCTCTATGGTGTTGCTTAGCGCTGAAATTGCGGGTGACTGTACAACTATGTTCGGATTGGTCGGCGGAGTTTTGCTCTGTTCCTCCGTCATGTAATTAACATAAGCCTCGATTACCGTATAACCGCTGAAATCTCCGCTTTCTATTATATCGGTTTCATTTTTGCCGTCAAGCCCGTTTGTACTAAGCCATTCATCGGGAATGGTGAATACTCTTGTTTCTGATTTCACCGGTATCAGACCACCCACCTCGCTTGCGTTGTTGACCAGACGGCCTGTTCCGTTTTTAACATCGTTTATAATACGTGCATCAACGGAATCACGTTTTGGTAGGGTAGCTCCGGCATTTGCCAGGATATAGTCATATGCTTCCTCGGCGGATATTTTATTAAAGGAATATTCTCCCATATCAATTTCTGCCTCAAGAAGCTCCGCTCCGGCGTAGTTATTTACATATGCGTTGTTGGCGTAATCGCTTATTAAGCCCGTTCCCTCAATATAATTGCCGCTAAAGAAGAAGTGTGACTTTGGGTCATCGGACGTGAGCGGACTCGAAATGTCAAATATCCGTGTGAGTATCTTTTTTGCTGTTGCGGGACCTGCCTTATAGTAGTTGCTCACCCAATTTATACGGGAGGGATTTTTCATAGTTTTGTCTGTCGCATAAGGCTCTGCACCGTATGCCGAATTTGTCTGACCCCAGTCGTATATAATGTTATTGCTGACCTCAGTGACTTGGAGCTGACGGTCCATTCTTGGGCTTCGGCTGTCATGATGGGCAAGCAGGTTGTTAATATAGCTTGAACAAGTTCCGCCCCAAATTCCGCCATAGCCGTGAGCACCTTTTGTATGGTTGCTCATTCTGAGACTTTCCGCGCCAATTGTGTTTTGCACTGTAAGATGATTGCCCACCGGCTTATCATCTGTTGCGTTCTGTGCCGGACCGGCGTATAATGATATAAGCTCATCAACACCCCATGATGCGCTGCAATGGTCAACAATAATGTTTGAGTTATAACGGCCGCCGATGCCGTCAGGCTCGCCACCGTTCTTGTCGGTGGGGCGAACTCTGATATATCGCATAATTATATTTTCAACAGCATCGTCAAATACAATATCGCCGCCGCTTATGGTTATACCGTCACCGGGCGCGGTCTGACCGAGAATAGTGAGGTTGCTGCTCTTGACGGTAAGTGTAGTCTTTAGCTCAATTACACCACTTATATCAAATATAATAATCCTTCCGGGTTTTGAAACCGCATCCGCAAAAGATCCTTCTCCCGAACTGTTTAAGTTAGTGACATGATATACTTCTGTTTTGCCGCCGCTGCTTAAAATTCCTCTTGCGCCCGGCGAATATTTACCCCCGCCTTCCGCACCCGGAAATGCCGGCAGTTCTCCTTCGGCACTGGCAGAAAATATTGAAGATATTGAAAACAATAGTATCAGTGCACTGAGTAGTAGCTTTTTCATATATAATCCTCCGTTTAATTTGATTTGCGTTACAGTTTTTTTGCTCTTTGAGTTGAATAATTTTGAAAGTTTCTCAATTCCAAATTAGTATTATAACTATAACATATAATGCGCATACTGTCTATATTATTTTTGAAAAACACAATAATTTTTAAGTTAATATAATAAATAAGAGTGAAATAAAAATTTTTGAAAAATTTCAAAAAAACTCTTGACAAATCTTTTGAAAGATATTATAATGTCATAGTTGGCTTTGGAAATCCCTTATAAAAGTCTAACAAATGATGTGCGAGCATGCTGGAATCGGCAGACAGGCACGTTTGAGGGGCGTGTGCTTATGGCGTGTGGGTTCAAGTCCCACTGCTCGCACCAATTTATTGCCTGATTGTGTAAAGGTAGCACGAGTGACTCTGACTCACTTTGTCCGGGTTCGAATCCTGGTCAGGCAGCCACATTGCGTTTGACTTATGTCAGACGCTTTTATTTTGCTCTTTTCAGAGGAGAGAGGGTTTTATGTTTAAAAATAAGCTGAAACAAAAGACAAAGTCTGCAAACGAGTATGTAAAGACCTTTATAAAGTGGATAATTCTTGCCACGCTTACCGGCGGAGTCGGCGGTATCGCTGGCACGTTTTTTAATAAGTGCATCGTGTACGTGACAAGAATACGCAACAAGAACGAGTGGATTATACTCTTGCTTCCGCTCGGCGGACTTTTGATAGTGTTTCTTTATCGTGTGTGCAAAATGGAAAAGAATACCGGCACAAATAATGTAATCAAGTCCGTCCGCAGTGAGGAGAAAGTTCCCTTTGTCCTCGCTCCGCTGATTTTTGTCGGTACAGTAATAACGCATCTGTTCGGCGGAAGCGTAGGACGAGAGGGCGCGGCGCTCCAGCTTGGCGGAAGCATAGGCGAGATGACCGGACGTTTACTCAGGCTCAATGAAAATGATATGCACGTTGTTCGTATGTGCGGCATGAGTACGGTGTTTTCCGCCCTATTCGGCACTCCGCTGACGGCGACAATATTTGCGCTTGAGGTAATCAGCGTCGGAATAATCCACTATTCGGCGTTTATCCCGTGTCTGCTTTCCGCGGTGCTTTCATATAAGATCTCATTGCTTTTCGGAGTTATGCCGGAGACATATATCCTGCCGTTTACGCCGTTTCTTTCAATGGCGACATTTGCAAAGACTATAGTTATCGGCATAGTCTGCGCCGTTGTCAGCATTTTCTTTTGCGTCGGTATATTCGGCACGAACAAGTTGTTTACCAAGTGGTTCAAAAACCCGTATATCCGTGTGTTTGTCGGCGGTCTGATTATTGTTGTATTAACATTTTCACTCGGTACTACCGACTATAACGGCGCAGGCATGAATATTATCGATGCGGCTGTGCTTCAGGGAAAAGCGGTTCCTTATGCTTTCCTGCTCAAGATACTGTTTACCGCTGTGACGATTGGCAGCGGATATAAGGGCGGCGAAATCGTACCGACATTGTTTATCGGCGCAACGCTTGGCTGTACTGTCGGTCATCTGATAGGCTTTTATCCGCCGTTTGCCGCAGCTCTCGGAATGATCGGAATGTTCTGCGGTGTGGTTAACTGCCCGATTGCGTCAATTATGCTGAGCGTTGAGCTGTTCGGCTCAAAGGGAATGGTTCTGTTTGCAACAGTGGCGGCTGTCAGCTATATGATGTCCGGATATTACGGACTTTACAGCGGTCAGAAGATAATCTATTCAAAGCTTCGGACAGAACTGATTGATATATATACGAAAAGAGAATATTAATTTGGCAGGTGCTTGCTGTGCTCGAACTTGAAATGAAGGACGCCTTTTTTTGGTATCTGGACGGGATGTATGAAAAGGTCAGAGTAATTGAAGAAAAGGTCATAGGCAAATCACGTGCGGACGTCGTTGCGGTGCTGCCCGACAGGATTATCGGGTTTGAGCTGAAAAGCGACAGCGACTCGTATCAGAGACTAAAAACCCAGATCAAGGACTATGACAAGTATTTTGACTATAACTATCTGGTTGTGGGCAAAACCCACAGAAAGCAGGCGCAAAACCATGTGCCGGAGCATTGGGGTGTGATTTGCGTCAGTGATAACTTAGGCGGCAGTGGAATAGAGGTTGAAACGATAAAAGAGGCGGCACCTAATCCAAAGCTTAAAATGCGGTGGCAGTTGTCACTTTTGTGGCGCAGTGAAATGGCAAATATACAGCGCCTTAACGGACTGTATAAGTATACAGGCAAGAAAAAGCTGCATATAATCAATTATCTGATTGAAAAAGTAGAACCGGATTTGTTAAAAAAACAGCTCTGTGACGAGCTGTTTGAGAGAGATTATAATATTCAGGCGGAGCAATGAGTTACATCGGCCCCGCTTTTTCTTTGCCGCTTTTCGCCTTGCCCTGAATTTCGGGGACAAGCGCGGCTTCGCTTTTTTCATGGTGTTCTTTCGGCTTGCGCCCGCCGTGAATATCACCCGGACGGTATCGTCTCATTCCTTGTTTTGCCATTTAATTTAACTCCTTACGTTTTTTCCTTTAATTTTGCTTATTTAGTTTCTCCGGTTTTCATAATATAATTCGATAATTGACGAATATTTTATTAGAGGGTGATATGCTGTGAAAAAAATAATAACAATATTTGAATCTTTTTGAGGGCGGAATTTACAGTCCCGGAAGAATTAAGAGACTGCGGCATAACCGCATATGTATGGGATAAGGATATGAAGACAATCATGAACAGAATGAAGATGAGGCAAAGCGGGTTTTGTAATATAAATTATGGTTTATCGCGCACAAACCTTTTAGGAAAAGGTTTTAAATCCAAATTGGTAAACCGCAATTCGGCG
>CAJKEB010000027.1 GCA_905198865.1 uncultured Eubacteriales bacterium | reverse complement strand
ACCTCCCTTCTTTGAAAGAATGGGAAGGATAACCGCGTACAATTTCTCTTTCTGCGACGATTATTATATAATATATGTTGTTTTATGTCAAATTAAGAAAGTATTACAATATATCAAGGACGTTCAGTTGAGCGTCCTTTTATTATGCAGAAAATCAAGGAGGCAGAACATGAAAATCACACATTAAATGAGAATTACAACAGTAATTAAATAAGTTTCCCTTGATGTTTTATATATTAGTATGTTATAATAATGTAATAAACTGTAAAGGGGTGCATGAAATGGAAAATTCGGGTCAGATGCCGTTTGAGAGAAGCGGCAGGCTTATCGGCAGGAAGTTTATTGAGTTCTTTTTTCCGTCGGTTTTGATGTCGGCGTCTATATCCCTGAGTATAATAATTGATTCCGTAATAGTAGGAAATGTTTTAGGCAGCGATGAGCTTGGTGCGATGAATCTTATCATGCCGCTGTCGCTGTGCTTTACCGCAATAAGCGGAATGTTCGGGATAGGTGCGGCGACCTGTATTTCGATGTTCAAGGGAAAAATGGATAGCAGGAATGCAGATAAGTCGCTCACGCTTTCGTGTATTGCATGGCTGGTGTGCAGCTTGGCGGGAGTGCTTCTGGGACTTTTTGCAAATGACGCTATTGCGGGGTTTCTTTCGGGAAGCTCAGGACTTGACGAGCTTGTGGCTCAGTATCTTTGGGTATATCTTTTGGGTTCGCCTTTTACGTTTGTGATGCTTATTTTTCCGCATATAATAAAGGCTGACGGAAAACCGAAGCTGTCCTCAAACGTCCTGATTATTGCCAACGTAATTAATCTTTGTCTTGACGTTGTTTATATGAAGTTTATGAACATGGGACTTGCAGGAGGCGCTCTTGCAACAATTACGGGATATATTGCAGGAACGCTGCTCTATATAATCTACATAAAGTCAAAGGGCAGAACGCTTAAGCTGACAAAAATAAAGCCGGCAGACCTCAGGCTGTATGCGGATATGTTTAAAATGAGCGTTTCGTCAATTTTCGGTCAGGGACTGATGTTTGCAAAGATGTGGATATTTAATATGATAGTTGCGCGTGAAGCCGGACAGGACGGTCTTGCGGCGTTTTCCGTATGTACGTCATGCCTGTCGTTTGTGTCAATGTTTATTGCCGGCGCTGCGCAGACTATGATGCCTATGGTCGGATCCTTCTGCGGCGCGGATGACAATACGGCTATAAGCTTTACCGTAAAGAGGGCGCTGAAAATAATAATCGGCTGCTGTATTGTGATTACCGTCCTGTTTGAAATTTTCCCCGAGACGGTATTGGGGCTTTATGGTATTAAAGACGGTGCTGTCCTGCAAACCGGAGTTGTTGCAGTCAGGCTGTTTTCTGTTGCTCTTACCGGTATCGGATTTTCATTCATGTTCATGTACTACGTTCAGTCGTATCAGATGCCGTCCTTTTCAATGCAGATATGCGCCCTTGAGGGGTTTGTGATTATAGTTCCTGCTTGTATTGTACTTTCGCGTATTTTCGGCGAGGCGGGAATATGGATTTCATATACGGTCAACGAAATACTTGTTGCGCTGTTTATCTTCATAAAAGCGCGTTATATAGTGAGAAAGTCCGGCGGAAAGCTGTATTCGATATTTATGCTCAAAAGAAGCGAGGGAGAAACCTGTGAGACCTCTGTTGACGTTTCCGATGAAGCGGCTGTGAAGGCTGCGGTAAAGGCAATCGGCGAATATGCCGATGAGCATTATCCGGGGTCTGAAAACACAGCGGAGGCAGTGCGGAATATTTTTGAACTGTCCCGCCTCGCATACAGGGAAAAGACCGGTCTTAAAAAGGGTGACACCGTCGATGTGATTATAAGCGGCGGCAGGATAACCTTTAAGGATATGGGAACGGATTACCGGCTTATAGCTTCTGAGGAATATACCGATAAAATTAAGAAATTAAATAAGGCTTATGAGAATGTGCTGATGATTGGAATGAATTATTCAAGTATAAATATATAATAAAGGGAGGAGAAGAAAAATGAGTTATGCAAGAGAAGCCGTTTTAAGCAGGACGCAGTCGGGAATTTATATTGAATGCATGAATAACCCCGAATCAACGCTGTATAACTTACCGTTTTTAGGAAAGCTCGGCGGCGATATTGACGTGGAGCGGCTGAAAGTCGCAATAGAAAAAACAATCAAGGCGCATCCGTGCCTTGACACTGTTCTTTACACAAACGACAGCGGCGAGGTAATGCAGAGGATTTCGGAGGGTATCTGCGGCGTTGAGGTGACAGAGCTGTCCGATGCCGAGTTTGAAAATCTGAGGGATAACCTTGTCAGACCGTTTGATATAAACGGCGGCAAATTGTGCAGATTTGAGATTTATATCACACCGACTGCGAAGTATTTGTTTGAGGATTTACACCACATCATTTCAGACGGCACTTCCATGATGATACTTTCCGCAGATGTAAGGAGAGCTTATGACGGCGAAGAACTTGAGATTGAGGAATACACCGGAATTGACGTCGCCGTGGATGAAGCGGCACTTGCCGGAAGCGAAGAATATAACAGAGCCAAGGAGTTTTATGCAAATCTTCTTGACGGCCGCGAGGGCGACTGCCTGCCGGTAAGGGATGTCTATGACGACACGCCGAAGCAGGGCTGGCTTTCGTATGAATTTGAAATTGACAAGGACAAGTTCCAGGCACTGCGCAATGAGATAAAGGTTTCGACCACCGCGTATTTCACCGGCGTTATGGGATTTATCACTGCAAAATACAATTACAGAGACGACAGCGTTATTGCTACTATATATAACGGACGGCGGACAGAGGAGAAGAAAAACGTTGTCTCGATGCTTGTTAAGACAATGCCGTTTGTGTCGGATATAAGCGGCAATCCATCGGTTAAGGAGTTCCTCAAAAAGGGTAACGACAACCTTATGGCAAGCCGTGAAAACGATATTTATTCCTTTGAGGAAATTGCGGCGGAATACGGCGTAAACGCAGATATAAATTTTGCATATCAGGGACGCATACTTGAATACGAGCTTATGCACGGCAGCAGTATTAAGGTCGAGCGTATATATGATGAAAGACATATAGAAAGCACGGCTTTGCTTGTCGAAATATTGGAAAAGGGCGGCGGGCGCTACGAGCTTCACATGGGCTACAGAGCGGATATGTTCAGCTATGAGTTTGCTATGAACCTGGCAAGAGCGTACGCAAAGGCCGCACAGGAGTTTCTCGTAAAGGAATATGTTGACGATGTGGAATTAGCTGACGGAGAAGCTGTTGAGCAGATTAACGCCTTTAACATGACCGAACACGAATTTGACAGGAGCAAAACGGTAATCGATTTGTTCCGCGAACGTGTACAGCTTAACCCTGACAACACCGCACTTGTATATCTTGACAAGAAATTTACATACAAAGAGCTTGATAATATAACGGACATTCTTGCGAAGCACCTGCGCAAAATGGGAATTGGCAAGGAAAAGGTTGCGGGCGTGCTTATACCGAGATGTGAGTATATGGTAATCTGTGCGCTTGGTATTTTGAAGGCAGGCGGCGGTTATCTTCCGCTTGACCCGACATATCCGCCCGAAAGACTTAACCTTATGATGAACGATTCGGGTGCAAAGGTGCTTATAACAACCGCCGACCTTAACCCGATTATAAATGATGAATATACGGGCGAAAGAATGTTGGTTGACGAAATTCCGAAGCTTTCGGACTGTGACGAGACTTTGCCAAGACCTGAACCCGGTGATTTATTCATTATGCTCTATACCTCCGGCTCAACGGGACTGCCAAAGGGTGTTATGCTTGAACACGGCAATATCGCCGCATTCTGCGATTGGGCAAGACGGTATTATTCAATAGATGAGAATACACGAAGCGCAGCGTATGCGAGCTATGGCTTTGATGCAAATATGTTTGATACATATCCGGTGCTTACGTCAGGCGGTACGCTGTATATAATTGACGAGGGCATACGCCTTAATCTGATTGAACTGCAGAATTACTATAATGACAACCAAATAACCCACAGCCTAATCACAACTCAGGTAGGACGTCAGTTTGCGCTTATGGATGGGACAAAAACCTTAAAGCATCTGACAGTGGGCGGCGAAAAGCTTGTTCCCCTTGACCCGCCCGATTATAATATGTATAACGCCTACGGTCCGACAGAATGTACAATACTGATAACGGTTGCCAAGGTAGACAGAAAGTATAAGGACGTGCCGATTGGCCCTGCTCTTGATAACGTCAAGCTGTACGTTGTTGACAAAAACGGCAAGCTGCTGCCGCAGGGCGCAGCCGGCGAGCTGTGGGCGGCAGGCTATCAGGTGGGACGCTCATATCTGAACAGACCTGAGCAGACCGCAAAGGCTTTCACAAAAAATCCGTTCTGTGATAAGGAAGGCTATGAGCGTGTATATCACACTGGCGATGTAGTGCGGTTTATGAAAGACGGTTCGGTTCAGTTCATCGGCAGACGCGATGCGCAGGTCAAGGTCAGAGGCTTCAGAATAGAGCTTACCGAGGTCGAAGAGGTTATCCGCAAATTTGACGGTATAAAGGACGCAACCGTTGCAGCGTTTGACGACCCGGCAGGCGGAAAGTTTATTGCGGCTTATATAGTCTCGGACGAGGAAATCTCCGTTGACGAGCTGAATAACTTTATTATGGAGCAAAAGCCGCCGTATATGGTTCCGGCGGTTACTATGCAGATTGACAAAATCCCGATGAACCAGAACCAGAAGGTCAACAAGCGTGCGCTGCCGATTCCGGAGCGTAAGTTTGAGGACGCGAAAAAGCCGCAAAACGATATGCAGCAGAGAATATTTGACGTTATCGCATCAGTAATCGGAAATGACGGCTTCGGCGTTAACACAAATATTTACATGGCAGGTCTGACCTCGATCGGTGCGGTAAGGCTTAACGTACTGCTGTCAAAGGAGTTTGACGCAGCGGTTACCACAAAGGACTTAAAGGAAAACGACACGGTTGAAAAGCTTGAGTTGTTCCTGAGCAACGCATCACAGGCCGAGAGCTTTGAAGCTCTGCCGGATTACGGAATCACAAAGACTCAGGAGGGTATTTTCGTAGAGTGCATGGCTCACCCTGAAAGCACGGTGTATAACATACCGATACTTCTTGAGCTGAGTGACAATATAGATATCGAAAGGCTTAAATCGGCGCTTGCAAAGGCGGTCAATGCTCACCCGTATATAAAGACAAGACTGTTCATGAACGAAAGCGGAGATATACGTCAGCGCAGAATGGACAGCGAGGTCTTTGACGAAACCGATATAGAGGTGATAACCGCCGAAAGCATAGACGATGTAAAGGACAGCCTCGTAAGACCGTTTACGCTGATGGGCGGCAGACTGTTTAAAATACAGATTATAAAAGCCGATAAGAACTATCTGTTCACGGAAATGCACCATATCATCAGTGACGGTACATCAATGCTTATCTTCTTCGATGATGTTTCAAAAGCATACCGCGGTGAAGAGCTTGAACCGGAGCAATACAGCGCCTTTGAAGCGTCGCTGACAGAGGAGAAGCAGAGAAACGGCGAGTATTATGAAAAGGCGAAGAAGTATTATACCGATATATTTGACGGCTGTGACGCAGACTGTCTGCCCTCAGGCGACCTGAAAGAGAAGCCGCAGCCGCAGTCTGACAGCATAAGGCTGTACGGCGAATATAACACCGCAGAGGACGTAAAGTATTACTGTGAGGCGAACAAGCTGAGCATGAACGGATTTTTCACGGCGGTATTCGGTCTGACGCTTACAAAATACTGTCGCAAGGACAATGCGATATTCACGAGTATCTACAACGGCAGAAGCGATTCAAGACTTGACCGCTCAATGGCAATGCTTGTCAAGACCTTCCCTGTGATGTGCACCGTTTCAAAGGAAAACGGCAGCCGTACAACTGCCGATTACATAGGCGGAATAAGCGAACAGCTTATAGAGAGCATGTCAAACGATATATATTCGTTCGGCGAAATAAGCAGAGCGTTTTCCATAAACGCAGACATAATGTTTGCATATCAGGGCGAGGATTTTGAATTTAATGAGCTGTGCGGCGAGAGTGTGCGTATGCTTGATATGGAGCTTGACCAGGTAAAGGCTCCGCTTAACCTGAACGTGTTCCTCGAAAACGGCAGAATAAAATACTTCTGCGAGTACAGAAGCGACCGTTACAGCCGTGAATATATAGAGAGCTTTATCGACGCATACGATACCGCCGTATCTGAGTTTATCCGCAAGGCAACCCTCAGTGAAATATCCGTCCTTTCGGACAAGGCGCTGAATGAGATGGAGCGGTTCAACGATACCGCAGGCGAGGTAGAGGACCTTACGCCGCCGCAGCTTCTTGAAAGACAGGTTAGATTAAATCCCGATAAGACAGCGGTCACCGCAGGCGGAGAGAGCATCACGTTTGCCGAACTCAATGAGAGAGCGAATAAAATCGCCAATACGCTGATTGAAAACGGCGTCAACGCCGAAGATATAGTCGGACTGTATATGGACAGAACAGTTGACGTGTATCCGATAAGACAGGGCATAATGAAATCCGGCGGAGCATTCTTATCAACCGAGCCGGATTATCCCGACGACAGAATTTCATATATATTTGAAAACTCAAAGGCGAAGTTTGTGATTACGACAAAGGCGCTTTATACCGAAAGAAAGTCACTTTTAGACAGCCTCGATGCGCAGGTGCTTTTGCTTGAGGACTTGTATAAGTGTGAAAATGCCGAGAACCCGAACGTCCGGATCAATCCATCGTCACTTGCGTACTGCATCTATACATCAGGCTCAACGGGCAAGCCGAAAGGCGTTATGATAGAGCACAGAAACCTGATGAATATGCTCGCATACCATGACAAGAACGTCCTTGCCAAGGATTATGTGGATAACACAAGCGTATTCTTAGGTCTTGCTGCAATAACCTTTGACGTGTCGGTTATTGAGGAAATGATGCCGCTGTATCACGGACAGTCGGTGGCAATGGCGACTGAAGAAGAAATACATAATCCGATACTGCTTGCAAAGATGATGACGGAGACCGGGGTTGACATGATGAAATGCACACCGTCATATATGCAGACAATGCTTGACTTCCCGGAGGTCTGCACGGTGCTAAGTCAGCTGAGGGCGATTATAATCGGCGCAGAGCCGTTCCCCGAAACACTGTATGACAAGATGCGCAGGGCGGGCTTTGAGGGGGTTATCTTTAACAGCTACGGCCCGACCGAAACCACAGTCACGGTAACGATTGATACCCTTGACGGCAGTAATGTGACAATAGGCACACCGGCAGGCAATACAAAGATATACATGCTTGACTGCTATGACAATATCCTGCCCAAATACGCGCGCGGCGAGCTGACGATTGTCGGCGGCAGCGTCGGCAGAGGCTATGTCGGTCTTGATAAGATGACAAAGGAGAAGTTCATCGAGTTTGGCGGCGAAAGAGCATACCGGAGCGGTGATATTGCGTACTGGAACGGTGACGGAAAAATTGTTCACTGCGGCAGAAGCGATAATCAGGTCAAGCTCAGAGGTCTGAGAGTCGAGCTGGATGAAATAGAAAACGTCATGAACAGGTATGAAAGCATAAAGCGCAGCGTTGTGCTTGTCAAGGGCGGGGACAGCGACCAGTTCCTTTGCGGCTACTATGTATCGGAAAAGCCTGTTGACACTATAAAGCTGACGGCGTTTATGGAAAAGACGCTTACGAAATACATGATACCGAAGGTGTTTGTACATCTGACAAGCCTGCCAATGACCAACAACGGCAAGATCGATAAGCGTGCTCTGCCGGAGCCTGAAATAAGCGAGCGCAGAGATTCAGGCCGCGAAGCGGCAACGGAGCTTGAAAAGAAGTTCTGTGATATATTTGCCATGGCTCTGGGAATCCAAAAGGTGTATGCCGATGATGACTTCTTTGAGCTTGGCGGCACATCTCTGTCGGCGTCAAAGGTCGCAATGAAATGTATGACCGAAAACCTCCCGGTTGTTTATGCAAATATATTCGACCATACAACACCGGCACGGCTTGCAAAGTTCGTATCCGGCGAGGAGGTCGCTGCTGAAAAGCCTGAGGTCAAGGCGGCAGACAAGGCGGAGATAATAAGCGATGATCCGCTTTATGACGTGCTTAAGTTCAATACAAGCGAATATGCCGATGAAATTTCCTATGAGGATATAGGCAAAGTGCTTGTGTCGGGCGCAACGGGTTATCTCGGTATCCATGTCGTAAAGGCGCTTTTGGACAGCGGCTGCGAAAAGGTATACTGCCTTGTCAGAAAGGGAAAGAGCCAGTCGAGCGAGCTTAGACTAAAGATGATGCTTATGTATTACTTTGACGATACCTTTGACAGCGAGTTCGGAAGCCGTATTATCCCGATTGACGGAGATATAACGGACGATAATCTTTCGCTTGCGCTTGCAGACTATGATTTTGATACGGTTATAAACTGCGCCGCCTGCGTGAAGCACTTTGTGAATGACGACTTACTCGACAGGGTGAATGTACACGGCGTTGAGAACCTCATAAATATCTGCTCCGAGAGGAACAAAAAGCTGATTCAGGTTTCAACGGTCAGCGTTGCCGGCGAAAGCGTAAACAACAGCATACCAAAGGACGAACTACTCACGGAGAACAGACTGTACTTCGGTCAGTCGCTTGACAATAAGTATGCCGAAACAAAGTTCCGCGCCGAAAAGAAGGTTCTTGAAGCAGTGCAGGGCGGACTTAAAGGCAAGGTGATAAGAGTAGGAAACCTCATGAGCCGCGAAAGCGACGGTGAGTTCCAGATCAACTATTCAACCAACGGCTTTATGAAGCGCCTGCGCGCATATGCTATGATAGGCAGCTTCCCGGTCGGCAGTCTGGATTCGCCTGCGGAGTTCTCGCCTATTGACTGTACCGCAAAGGCGGTTATAACCCTTGCCGGAACACCCGATAAGTTCACCGTGTTCCATGCGTACAACTGTCATCACGTACATATGGCAAACGTGCTTGATGTAATGCGCGGCTACGGTATAGATATTGACGTGGTAAGCGATGAAGAGTTTAACAAAAAGTTCAATGAAATGCTTGCCGATGAAAAGCGCAATATGGAAATTTCAAGCCTTATTTCCTACCTCAGCGCCGGAAGCTCAGAACGCCGGTTCGTGGGCTGGGACAACAGCTTTACCATAAAGGCGCTGTATCGCCTCGGCTTTGCATGGCCGCTGACAGGCGAAAAGTATATTAAGCAGGCAGTGAATGCGCTGTATACACTCGGCTTCTTTGACAGCGATTATGAAGATTAAGCAGTTATGAAAAACAGGATATATATTGCGCGGACAGAGGAGCTGAAGAATGACGTATTGTTCGGGAGGCTGTACAGCACAGTCTCCCGCAGCAGGCGTGAAAAAATTGACCGGATGGTCTTTAATAAGGACAAGCGCCTTTCTCTGGCTGCCGGACTGCTGCTTGTAAAGGCGCTCCGGGATATGGGGACAGAGGATTATTCGGTTGTATACGGCAAAAACGGAAAGCCGTACCTCAAGGACAAAGAGATATATTTTAATCTGTCACACTCCGAGGAAGCAGTCATGTGCGCAGTTTCGCCGTGTGAAATCGGCTGTGATACGGAAAAGGTTACGGATATAGACCTTGAAATCGCAAAGAGGTTTTTCTATAATAAAGAATATGAGATGATTATAAGCGGTCGGACAGACGCTGAAAGGCAGGATATGTTTTTCAGGCTGTGGACTCTCAAGGAGAGCTTCATGAAGGCGACAGGGCTGGGTATGGAGTTTCCGCTTGACAGCTTTGGTATAGAGATAACTGCTGACGGAATATCGGTCAGACAGAACATAAGAAAAGAAAAATATTATTTTAAAGAATATAATTTAAACGACGGATATAAATACGCCGTGTGCAGCTTGTTGCCGCATTTTGAGAATGAGGCGGAGCTTGTGACTTTCAGCACAGAAGGAGAGATGTAAAGTGGAAATAATCAAAAATGTATCAGGAGAAGAATTAACGCTTAATGTCAGCGGCAGACTGGATACGAATACAGCGCCTCTGCTTGATGCGGAGATAAAAGAAATCGGGGTTGAAATTAAAAAGCTCGTCCTTGATTTTGAGGGGCTTGAATATATTTCATCAGCCGGTCTGCGTACAGTGCTCATGGCGCAGAAGAAGATGAACAAGCAGGGTGTAATGCTTGTTAAAAACGTAAACGAAAGCGTTATGGAGGTTTTCCAGATCACAGGCTTTTCGGATATTCTTGTGATTGAGTAATCCGGGACGGCTGTGAATGCGTTGGTTTCTGATGCCGAACCGCTGTAAAACGGTGCCCGGACAGCCTGTGCAAGACTTAAAAATGTGATTGACAAAATAGTTGCGGCGTGATATAATGATTTGAATATAATTATGTCTATGATTAGGAGAATATATTATGAAAGTTGTATACAGTGACGGAACAGTCAAAGAATGTGAAGCGGAAAAGGAAATAGAGGTCATCAGACATACTGCTGCGCATATTTTGGCGCAGGCGGTGAGCCGTATCTATCCGCATGCGGATTTTGCCTACGGCCCCGCAACAGAAAAGGGCTTTTATTATGACATTGACCTCGGTGATACAAAGCTGAGCGATGAGGATCTCCCGGCGATTGAAAACGAAATGCGTAAAATCGTAAAGGAAAACCTGCCGATAAAGCCGTTCGTTTTGTCCAGAGACGAGGCGAAGAAGCTTATGGAGGAACGCGGCGAGAAGTATAAGCGTGAGCATATTGACGACCTGCCTGACGATGCGGTAATCAGCTTCTATCAGCAGGGCGAGTATATCGACATGTGTACCGGCCCGCATCTCACGTATACAAAGGCACTTAAGGCGTTC
The DNA here is from genome assembly GCA_905198865.1 of uncultured Eubacteriales bacterium. GTDB lineage: Bacteria > Bacillota > Clostridia > Monoglobales > Monoglobaceae > Monoglobus. The sequence goes on along the minus strand of CAJKEB010000027.1, from coordinate 12,959 downwards.
AAGCTGACTCAGCTGTCCGGCGCATACTGGAGAGGCGATAAGAACAACAAAATGCTGACCCGTATCAACGGTATAGCCTTCAAGAACCAGAAGGATATGGACGACTACCTCAAGCTGATGGAGGAAGCCGAAAAGCGCGACCACAGAAAAATCGGCAAGGAAATGGGCTTGTTTATGTTCTGTGACGAGGGTCCGGGATTTCCGTTCTTCCTGCCTAAGGGTATGCTTTTAAAGAACACCCTTATCGATTACTGGCGCGAGATTCATACAAAGAACGATTATGTTGAGGTATCAACCCCGATGATTATGAACCGTCACCTCTGGGAGACGAGCGGACATTGGGATCACTATAAGGACAACATGTATTCGACCAAAATCGACGAAGAGGACTTTTGTATAAAGCCAATGAACTGCCCCGGCGGCGTTATGGTCTATGCAAGCCGTCCGCACAGCTACCGTGAACTGCCGATGCGTGTCGGAGAGCTTGGACTGGTTCACCGCCACGAGATGCGCGGTGCGCTCCACGGCTTGTTCAGAGTTCGGTGCTTCACACAGGACGATGCTCATATTTTCATGCGCAGAGACCAGATTTCAGAGGAGATTGCCGGAGTTATTAACCTGATAAACGAGGTTTATGAAAAGTTCGGCTTTAAGTATTCAATCGAGCTTTCAACCCGACCCGACGACAGCATGGGCAGTGATGAGGATTGGGAGGCAGCAACAAACGGCCTGATTAAGGCTCTCGAAAGTCTTAACCTGCCGTATACAATAAACGAGGGTGACGGAGCGTTCTACGGTCCGAAGATTGACTTCCACCTTGAGGACTGTATCGGACGTACATGGCAGTGCGGAACAATCCAGCTTGATTTCCAGATGCCGCAGAATTTTGAACTCGAATATACGGACGAGCACGGCGAAAAGGTAAGACCGATAATGATACACAGAGTATGCTTCGGCTCAATAGAGCGTTTTATAGGCATACTGACCGAGCATTATGCCGGCAAGTTCCCGGTATGGCTCGCTCCGGTTCAAGCAAAGGTTCTGCTCGTATCAGAAAAGAGCTATGAATACGGCAAGCAGGTATACGAGGCGCTGCGCGCGGAGGGTATACGCTGTGAGCTTGACGAAAGAAACGAGAAGATAGGCTATATGATAAGAGAAGCGCGCCAGGTTGACAGAGTGCCGTATATGCTTGTTATCGGCGTGAAGGAAGCGGAGGAAGGAAACGTTTCGGTTCGTGACAGAGATACAAACGAGACAACAACTATGCCGCTTGACGAGTTTATCCAAAAGATAAAGCGCGAGACGAAAGAAAGAGTATAATAAAGAAGTATAACATAAAGGGCTGCTGCGATTTTTTCATCGCAGCAGCCCTTGTTTTGTAAATACAAATTATAGTTTGTACGCGCGAAGCCCTCTCCGTCAGCTCCGCTGACACCTCTCCCGGAGGGAGAGGCTTTTGGGGAGGCTCCCACTCCGGGGGAGCTGTCGCCGCAGGCGACTGAGGGGGCTAATAAACTATAATTTACCCTACTTGTTCAAATACATTTCCTTTATATCATCAGCGGTGATTTCTCCGTGCTCCTTTTCAAAATCTTCAATAAGCGAACGCATTAGAAAGAGTATCTGTCCGCTGCCGCTTCTGCCGTTATATCTGGAAACATAATAGAACTTATCCAGCATATCGGAATCCGTCCTGATACTTACATGCTTTTGTTTTTTCATAAAAATCATCCCTCTGTAATAGCGTGACTAAAAATGCACTAAATATAACTTGATTTTATACTAACCTTATGGTATAATTGAGAAAATGCACTAACTTTTAGTGCATAAAATTTGTGGGGGGTGAGTATTTTGGATAGCATCAAAGAACAAGTGCATTTGTTATATAGGTTGTCGGCAAAGTTGAATTTGTATTTCGCTATATGCGAGCCTAAAATGGAAAGGGTTGAAAGAGAACTTAAGGAGATAGAAAAAGTTGTAAATTCATTATGAAAATTATGTCTTTAACCACATCTATTAAACGTAATACCTATTATTTACTGTTGAAAATTCGTCGCATCTGTTGTATAATCTGTAATGTAATCTGATTGCGAAAAGAATTCAGGTTAAATATAAAATAAAGGCGGATATAATTATGAAAAGAAGAATTATAAATATAAATCAGGAATTATGCAACGGCTGCGGCGCATGTGCCGAGGCGTGTCACGAAGGCGCTATTGCTATGGTTGACGGAAAGGCAGAGCTGATTCGTGACGACTATTGTGACGGTCTGGGCGATTGTCTGCCGGCATGTCCGACAGGAGCAATAACCTTTGAGGAGCGCGAAGCGGCGGCGTATGATGAGGAGGCAGTAAAGGCTCACATGGCAAAGAGAGCTGAAAAGTCCGATTCCTTGCCGTGCGGCTGTCCGGGAACTCATTCGCGGGAAATACGCAGACAATCCGAGTGCGCTTGTGAAGGTGATTCAAATACGTCAAAGGCTGTGCCGAGCCGTCTTTCGCAGTGGCCGGTTCAGATAAAGCTGGTTCCTGTCAGCGCGCCGTACTTTGACGGGGCGGATCTGCTTGTTGCGGCTGACTGTACAGCGTACGCCTACGGTAACTTCCATAACGACTTTATCAAAAACAGAATTACTGTTGTGGGCTGCCCGAAGCTGGACAGCGTGGACTATACCGAAAAGCTGACCGAGATAATCCGAAATAATGACATAAAGAGCCTGACTGTTGTAAGAATGGAGGTTCCGTGCTGCGGCGGAATTGAAAACGCCGCCAAAAATGCGCTTATGGCAAGCGGAAAGTTTATACCGTGGCGGGTGGTAACGATTTCCACAGACGGAAGAGTGCTTGAATAAAAAAATCAAAATTTTGTATTGACAATAAAATTCAATAGTGGTACAATAGTAAAAATGCTGTGAAGCAGGTCGATTTTAAGATGAAAAGCATATTACTTCTGAAAGGGGAATCAATGATGAAAATCATGCGGAATGCAATGACATATATCAAAGTATGTCTTTCCTGTTTTCGTTTTTATGCTTTACATTTTATCAGGGACTTTTATTTTCAAAATACATTACAAAGGACATTGAGAAGTTATTAGGCTTCTCGATAGTCCTTTTATTTTGCATATTTTAGTGTGAAAAGGAGTTGGTATTATGCAAAACAGTAAGACAGCCAGTCTGATACTTGAAAACGGCGATACATTTATCGGCAGGGCTTTCGGGCATATTCATGACGTGGTCGGCGAGGTCGTGTTCACCACAAACATGACCGGTTATCAGGAGACTCTGACAGACCCGTCGTTCTGCGGTCAGATTGTTGTTATGACCTATCCGCTTATCGGCAACTACGGCGTTAACTTTGAGGATATGGAATCTGACGCGCCGGCGCTCAATGCGTTTATTGTACGCGAGAGATGCGACTATCCGAGCAACTTCAGAACAGAAATGGATCTTGACGGATTTTTGCGCCAGAACCGCATTATGGGTCTGGAGGGCATAGACACAAGAGCCTTGACAAGGCTTATCAGAAACAACGGCTGTATGAAAGGCATTATCACTGTGAAGTCAGATATATCGGACAGTGATATAAAGAGGCGCTTCGACAGCCTCGACAACAGCGATGTTATCAGCCGTGTAAGCACCAAGACCGCGTATAATATAAAGGGTGACGGAAAGAAAATCGCCTTTATCGACATGGGCGCAAAGGCAGGGATTATACGCGACCTCAAGGCACGCGGCTGTGATATAACGGTGTTCCCGTACAACGTATCCGGCGCAGAGATTGAAGCGATAAACCCGGATATGGTGTTTATCTCAAACGGTCCCGGAGACCCGACTGATGTACCCGAGACAATAGACACGGTCAGAAGCCTGATCGGCAAGTACAGCATCTGCGGAATATGTATGGGTCATCAGGTCATCGGTCTGGCTCTCGGTTGCAGTACAAGCAAGCTCAAGTTCGGCCATCACGGCGGAAACCACCCGGTCAAGAACCTGGAAACGGGAAAGGTATATATAACCTCACAAAATCACAACTACATCGTGTCAGATTTGCCAGATGATGTCGAGGAGCTTTATATCAACGTCAACGATGGCACCTGCGAGGGAATAAAGCACAAGACGCTTCCGATACGCAGTGTCCAGTTCCACCCCGAGGCGTCCCCCGGCCCGCTTGATACAGGATTTTTGTTTGACGACTTTTTAAGCACAGTAAATGATACAGTTATAAAAGGAGGCGGTCAGAATGCCTAAGGATAATAGCATAAAGAAGGTTCTTGTTATCGGTTCGGGTCCTATTGTTATCGGACAGGCCGCCGAGTTTGACTATTCCGGCACACAGGCGTGTCAGGCGATTAAAGAAGAAGGCATAGAGGTTGTCCTTGTAAACAGCAACCCTGCGACTATTATGACCGACAAGGACACAGCGGATTACACATATATCGAGCCGCTGACTGCGGAGTATGTTGAAAGGGTAATTGCAAAAGAACGTCCGGACAGCCTTATCGCCGGTATGGGCGGTCAGACAGGACTTAACCTTGCGTGTGAGCTGTACGATAAGGGCGTTCTTGATAAGTACGGTGTCAGGGTTATCGGCACCTCAATCGAGTCAATCAAAGAGGGCGAGGATCGCGACAGCTTCAAGCAGCTTATGCAGCGCACAAACCAGCCCATGATTAAGGGCGAGATAGTAAACACGGTCGAAGAAGCCTGCGCGTTTGCCGAAGAAATCGGCTATCCGGTTATTGTGCGCCCTGCCTATACTCTGGGCGGAACGGGCGGCGGTATAGCCGAGGACAAGACACAGCTTATCGAGATTGCAACACAGGGAATTCACCTCTCAAGAGTGGGTCAGGTTCTTATAGAAAAGTGTATCAGGGGCTGGAAGGAAATCGAGTTTGAGGTAATCCGTGACGGTGCGGGCAACTGTATCACCGTCTGCTCGATGGAAAACGTAGACCCGGTCGGCGTTCATACCGGAGACAGTATAGTTGTCGCTCCGGCGCAGACCCTTGCGGATAAGGAATATCAAATGCTGAGAAAAGCGGCGATTGATATTATTAATTCGATTGAGATAAAGGGCGGCTGCAACGTCCAGTTCGCGCTTGACCCGCACAGCTTTGAATATGCGGTTATCGAAATCAACCCCCGTGTGAGCCGTTCGTCAGCTCTGGCGTCCAAGGCGACAGGCTATCCTATCGCAAAGATAGGCGCAAAGATTGCTCTCGGCTATAACCTTGACGAGATAAAGAACGCGGTAACAGGCAAGACCTACGCCTGCTTTGAGCCGGCTCTTGACTACTGCGTAGTCAAAATCCCGAAGTGGCCGTTTGACAAGTTCTTCGGCGCAAAGCGCCAGCTCGGCACAAAGATGATGGCGACAGGCGAGATTATGGCTATAGGCAACAGCTTTGAAGCAGCGCTGCTCAAGGGCATACGCTCGCTTGAAATAAAGCAGTTTACCCTTATGCGTGAATTCTCCAAAAACCACAGCCTTGAAGGACTGAAGCGCAGAGTTGTTGTCCCGGATGACGAACGTCTGTTCGATTTGGCGGAGCTTATTCGCCGTGATTATCTCATGGACAAGATTTGTGAAATCACCGGTATGGACCCGTGGTTCATCAAGAAGATACAAAAGCTCGTCCGCATGGAGGAGGAGCTTAAGGAATACAGCTTAGACACGCTCACTCCCGAGGTTCTGCGCAGGTATAAAAAGGTCGGCTTTGCCGATGAGGGTATTGCCGAAATTATCGGCTGCAAGGGCAGCGACATTAGAAAACTGCGTGACGAGTTCGGAATTCACCCGGTATATAAAATGGTTGATACCTGTGCCGGAGAGTTCGAGGCGGTTTCGCCTTACTACTACTCGACATATGACGAGGTGAACGAGGCAATGCCGTCAGACAAGAAGAAGGTTCTGGTTCTCGGCTCCGGTCCTATCAGAATAGGTCAGGGTATAGAATTCGACTATTGCAGCGTTCACAGTATTCAGGCGCTCAAGAAGATGGGCATTGAAACGATAATAATCAATAACAACCCCGAAACGGTCAGCACGGATTTTGATACGTCGGACAGGCTGTATTTCGAGCCGCTAACCGAGGAGGACGTGTACGCGATAATCGAGCTTGAAAAGCCGGACGGCGTTATACTCCAGTTCGGCGGTCAGACGGCGATTAAGCTGGCGAACTTCCTGGACAAGATGAACGTGCCTATCTTCGGAACAAAGCCGAAGCATATAGATGAGGCAGAGGACAGAGAGAAGTTTGACGAGGTACTGGAGTCGCTTCACATCAAGCGTCCTAAGGGCAGAGCCGTATGGACGGTTCAGAAGGGTATTGAGGAAGCGAACGAGCTTGGCTATCCGCTTCTGGTTCGTCCGTCATATGTCCTCGGCGGACAGGGCATGGAGATTACGCATAACGAAACAGAGCTGGTTCAGTATCTTGAGGACGCATTCCGCAAGGACAGCGACAACCCGGTGCTTATCGACAGATATCTCGGCGGACGTGAGATAGAGGTTGACGCAATCTGTGACGGAACCGATGTGTTTATTCCGGGTATAATGGAGCATCTTGAACGTGCCGGTATCCATTCCGGTGACAGTATCTCGATCTATCCGCCGCAGAATATTTCAGGCGAAATAAAGGACAAGATTATGGAGGTCACAAAGCAGATTTCGGTTGCGCTTAACGTAATCGGCATGATAAACATTCAGTTTATCGAGTTTAAGGGCGACCTGTACATCATAGAGGTCAATCCGCGTTCGAGCCGTACAGTGCCGTATATCACAAAGGTTACCGGAGTTCCGGTTATTGAGCTTGCGACACGCGTTATGCTCGGCGAGAGCCTTAAGGATATGGGCTACGGCACAGGAATTAATCCTGAGGCGGACATGGTTGCGGTCAAGGTTCCGGTGTTCTCAACCGAGAAGCTGCCGATGGTTGAGGTCAGCCTCGGCCCCGAAATGCGTTCGACAGGCGAGGTTCTCGGCGTAGGCAGAGACTTTGAAGAAGCGATTTACAAGGGCTTTGTCGGTGCGGACATCACTATCCCCGAGGAGGGCAGCACAATCCTTGCAACTATCCGTGAGCGTGACAAGGAAAACTTCCTTCCGCTTGCAAAACGTCTTGACGCTATGCACTGCAAGTTCATTGCGACAAGCGGAACGGCGAAGTTCCTTGAAGAAAACGGTATAAAAGTCAAGGTTGCAAAGAAGATAAGCGAGGGAGTGCCGAACGTGCTGGATATAATACGCAGCGGCGTGTGCGATTTGATTATCGATATTCCCAAGAAGGGCAACGACAAGGGCAGTGACGGATTTAAGATAAGACGCTGCGCGTCCGAGTGTTCAATCAGCCTTATGACCTCGCTCGATACCGTCGGCGCGCTTGTGGGCGTGATGGAAAAGAAGCTGACCCCGTCAGATGTTGACGTTGTGGCTGTCAAGGAGATTAAATAGGGAAGCGTAAGCCGAACAAAAAGCGCAGGTGAATACGATATGAATACCTTTGAAAAAATCTATGAGATAGTGAAGCAGATTCCGTCAGGCAGGGTTGCCACATATGGACAGATTGCGGCTCTTGCTGGAAATCCGAGAATGAGCCGCATAGTCGGTTATGCCCTGCACGTCAATCCGAACCCCGATGAAATACCGTGCTTCCGTGTGGTGAACAGGTTCGGCGAGACGTCCGGTTCGTTCGCCTTCGGCGGCTCCGATGAACAGCGCAGACTTCTGGAGCTTGACGGCATAGAATTTGAGCCGGACGGCAGAATTGATTTAGAAAAATATATATGGCGTGTGTGAGCACAGCGATTACGAAAACGGCTTCGTCTGACGAAGCCGTTTTCAAATTATAAGAATTTTATTAAAAAATATCATTGAGATTTTATAATAAAAGTAGTATAATCTAATTCAGAGTAATAACAAGCGCCGTAATCGGCTATGTTGTAATAAGGACTTTATTCAGAAGCAGCTGCAAATGCTTCCGGGTAAGGACATCAGAGATTATCGGGCAGGAGGTTTTGATATATGAAAAAGACAGAAGAATTGGTGAACGTCATACTTGACAGCTACGATAAGTATGACCTAACCGTCAGAATTGACGCTGAGCATATGCTCAATAAGGACGTTTTAATAGAAGTCGTAGAGGAGATACGCAAGGTTCTGTTCCCCGGATTTTTCGACAGCAACCGTGTGAGAAACGAGTATATAAAATTCCTTGTGGGAGAGCGAATTGAGTTTATCCAGTATAACTTAAAGAAGCAGATTGCGAAAGCTCTCGGCAGCAAGGATGAATGCAGCGGCTGTCAGCGCTCAAGCATTAATGAGAAGGCTGAGGCGCTGGCATATGAGTTTATAGAGCGGCTGCCTAAAATACGCAAGGATTTATACACCGACATTCAGGCGGCATATGACGGAGACCCGGCTGCGTACAGCACGGAGGAGATTATATTTTCATATCCCGGCGTGTTTGCGATTACCGTGTACAGAATTGCGCATGAGCTGTGGGAGCTGAAAATCCCGATGATACCGAGAATAATGACCGAGTATGCCCATGGCATTACCGGTATCGATATTCACCCCGGAGCAAAAATAGGGAACTACTTTTTCATCGACCACGGCACAGGAATAGTAATAGGCGAAACAACCGAGATAGGCAACAACGTCAAGATTTATCAGGGCGTTACGCTTGGCGCACTGTCTACGAGAAAGGGGCAGCAGCTTAAAGGCGTTAAGCGTCACCCGACAATCGGGGATAACGTGACGATTTATTCCGGAACAACCGTTCTGGGCGGCGACACGGTTATAGGCAAGGGTGCAACAATAGGCGGCAATGCGTTTATTGTCAGCTCGGTATCTGAGGGAATGAAGGTAAGCGTAAGGAACCCGGAACTGCAATTCAGCCCCGGCTCATCAAGCGAGCTTGTTCAGGATGAATTCTGGGATTGGTGCATATAAGCCTGCGCGCTTGACATAAAGCGCAAAAATGTGGTATAATTGTCCACAGTGGCAGTTTGCCGCCGATAAGGAGAATTAGTATGGGATTTAACTACAGAAAAAAGATGCCGTCGGCAGACCACCTCAAGGAGCTTATGCCGGTTCCTGCGGACTGCGCCGAGAAACGGCTTGAAAGAATAAGGGAAATAGAGAATATACTCGCCGGCAGAGATGACAGGATATTGCTTATTATCGGTCCGTGCTCGGCGGATAACGAGGACTCGGTATGTGATTATATTTCAAGGCTTGCCGGTATCCAGGAAAAGGTCAGTGATAAGATTCTTATCATTCCGAGAGTGTACACCAATAAGCCGAGAACCACAGGCGATGGTTACAAGGGCATGATGCACCAACCCAATCCGAACGATGCGCCAAATGCTTTTGACGGTATTATGGCAATCAGAAAGATGCACATTCGTGTAATGCAGGAGACGGGCTTTGTCTCAGCCGATGAAATGCTCTATCCGGGCAACCATCCGTACCTTGACGATATACTGGGCTATGTTGCAATCGGAGCGCGCTCGGTTGAGAATCAGCAGCACAGGCTTGTTGCCAGCGGTATTGACATGCCGGTCGGAATGAAGAACGGCACCGGCGGCGATACCGGCGTTATGTTCAACGCCATACACGCAGCTCAGCACGGACATGACTTTATCTATCAGAGCCATGAGGTCGCAAGTGACGGAAACCCGTACGCTCATGCAATTCTTCGCGGCGGTGTGGACGAGAGAGGAAGAAATATTCCGAACTACCATTATGAGGATTTGCTCCGCATTGCGAAAGAATACGAAAGCAAAGGATTTGATAATCCCGCAATAATAATCGACACGAACCATAACAATTCGGCGAAGCAGTACGAACAGCAGCCGAGAATTGCATCAGAGGTAATGCACAGCATGGGCTATGAGTCAATACTCAGAAGATTAATCAAGGGATTCATGGTCGAAAGCTATATTGAAGAGGGCAGTCAGAAGATTGGCGAAAATTGTATTTACGGCAAGTCAATCACCGATCCGTGCCTCGGCTGGCAGGAAACAGAAAAGATGATTTATAAGCTGGCAGATCAGCTTGTGTAATAAGAGAAGCGGATAAAGGGCATTTTCCTTTATCCGCTTTTGATTTATAATATAAATTATAGTTTATGGGTGAATTATTGCAAGCAAAGCTTGCAGCCACGCACCGCCCATGCAATGGACGGTAATGCAAACTGCGGTAGGGCGGCTTGCCGCCACGATAGGTGCGCAGCCGCCTCGCCGAAGGCGATTTAGTGTGTTATTGACTTTACATGCTATGGCGCATACGCTTGGTATGGCGTATACGCAATCGAAGATTGCGGTCACAATTGACAAAATTTGTCGGAAAGGCTATAATGTATACATCTGCCGAGTACGGTTTGGGGCGGGCTTGGCAGGATTTTAAGACAATAATCCCTTAAAATAATTCCGGGCATGTCTTAAAATGCTTCTAACCGAAAAATACCTTAATATAATTAAACAGGAGGGGGTTATTATGACACTGAAAGATTTACCTATCGGGAAAACAGCAACCGTGCTCACGGTGGGCGGGGACGGAGCCTTACGTCAGCACTTTCTTGATATGGGAATTATACCAAAGGCGAACATAACCATGGTAAAGCACGCGCCTATGGGCGACCCGGTTGAGCTTCGTATAAACAGCTATGAACTGACGCTTCGCCTGGCGGACGCAGAAAAAATAGAAATAGATAATGTCCGTGATATTCCGGAGCCGGCAGACGGAAAATCCTCTGCTGTCAAAAGGCACACGCTTCACCCCGGCTTGGGAGAGGGCGGGAAGTATCACACGAAGTCAGACGAAAATCCGCTGCCGGACAGTGTTCGGCTGACGTTTGCTTTGGCAGGTAACCAAAACTGCGGAAAGACAACGCTTTTCAATCAGCTGACCGGCGCAAATCAGCATGTCGGCAACTTTCCGGGCGTTACGGTTGACCGCAAGGACGGCATTATCAAAGGACACAGCAACACCCTCGTAACCGATCTTCCGGGTATATATTCTATGTCTCCGTACTCAAGCGAGGAGCTTGTGACAAGACAATATGTACTGGAAGAACACCCGAAAGGGATTATAAACATAGTTGACGCGACCAACATCGAAAGAAACCTGTACCTCACAATGCAGCTTATGGAGCTTGACATTCCCATAGTGCTTGCGCTGAACATGATGGACGAGGTACGCGAAAACGGAGGCTTTATATCCGTCAATGAAATGGAACGTATGCTCGGTATTCCGGTGGTACCGATTTCGGCAGCGAAAAATGAAGGAATCGGCGAGCTGGTCGATCATGCTCTGCACGTTGCAAAGTATCAGGAACGCCCGAAGCGTCAGGACTTTTGCAGCGCTGATGATAAGGGCGGCGCAGTACATAGATGTCTGCACGGGATTATGCACTTAATCGAGGATCATGCCAAAAACGCCGGCATACCCGTCAGGTTTGCCGCAAGCAAGCTGGCCGAGGGTGACGAACTTATTCTTGAAAAGCTAAAGCTTGACGAAAACGAAAAGGAGACGCTTGAGCATATAATAAGACAGATGGAAACCGAAAGAGGACTCGACCGTGCCGCAGCGATTGCGGACATGCGGTTTGGGTTTATCGGCAAGGTCTGCCGCGAAACCGTAGTGAAGCCCAAGGAAAGCAAGGAGCATATACGAAGCCGGAAAATCGACAGAATACTGACCGGAAAGTATACCGCTATCCCTTCATTTATAGGCATTATGGCAGCTGTGTTCTGGCTGACCTTTAATGTTATCGGCGCATGGCTTTCAGAGCTTCTGGATTTGGGAATAACTATGCTTACCGAATTAACTCAGACTGCTTTGCAGGCTCTTAACGTAAACTCTATTCTTGAGTCGCTCATCATTGACGGAATATTCAGCGGCGTCGGGAGCGTGCTGAGCTTTTTGCCGATAATCGTGACGCTGTTCTTCTTTCTTTCACTTTTAGAGGACAGCGGATATATGGCAAGAGTAGCCTTTGTCATGGATAAGCTGCTTCGGAAAATAGGTCTGTCCGGTCGAAGCATTGTTCCGATGCTGATTGGCTTCGGCTGCACTGTTCCGGGTGTTATGGCAAGCCGTACTCTGCCGTCAGAGCGTGACAGAAAGATGACCATTCTGCTGACACCGTACATGAGCTGTTCCGCAAAGCTGCCTATTTATGCGTTCTTTACGGCGGCGTTTTTCCCGAAGCACGGCGCTGTTGTTATGATAGGCCTGTACTTTATCGGAATCATTGTCGGAATTCTGATGGCGCTGATTATGCGAAAGACTATGTTCCGCGGTGAAGCGGTGCCATTTGTAATGGAGCTGCCGAACTATCGCTTGCCCGGCGCAAAGAATGTCGGACGGCTTCTGTGGGAAAAGGCAAAGGACTTTATGCAGAGAGCCTTCACTGTTATATTTATCGCTACGATTATCATATGGTTCCTGCAAACCTTTGATACTCACTTCAATGTTGTAACGGACTCGCAGGACAGTATTCTTGCCGTTATCGCTGGTTGGATTTCGCCGATATTCAGACCGCTCGGATTTGATGACTGGAGAATATCAACAGCCTTAATCACCGGATTTATGGCAAAGGAGAGCGTTGTATCAACTCTGTCGGTTTTGTTCGGCGCATCACAATCGCTGACTGCTGCGATTACGCCGCTGGCTGCGGCGTGTCTGCTTGTATTCTGCCTACTGTACACACCGTGTGTTGCGGCGGTCGCTTCAGTAAAAAAAGAGCTTGGCGGAAAATGGGCGGCAACAGTTGTTATTATGCAATGCGTCGTTGCGTGGATAGCCGCATTTGTAGTTAAGTTTGTATATTTGTCCTTGATGGGACTGTTTATGTAAATTATAGTTTAAATTAATAAAGCCAGACCCAGTTTCGCCCGCCTAGCCCGGGCGGGTAACATCTTCCCCTCCGGGGAAGCCGTTATTAGG
>CAJKEB010000026.1 GCA_905198865.1 uncultured Eubacteriales bacterium | reverse complement strand
TAAGCGTTGTTGCCATAGCAACTAAAGTCAATAACACACCTAAGTTGTGCTGAATAACCGCAGGCGAACTACTCGTCAAACTATAATTTACCGCGCTCTTTTGCTAAAAAACCTTATTCGTCATAATGCACAAAATCGTAAATGGCGAGTGAGTAAACAAGAGATTGAGCGAGAATTAGAGAGAATAAGAGAGATGTCAAGGGGCTAAATTAATTTTTTAAGAAAAACGCTTGACAAATTTTGAAAATGGTATTATAATAGCAAAGTCGTTTAATTGACGTCCTCGGACGTCTTTTATTATGTAATATGTAAACTGATTAACTATTAAATATATTTAGGAGGTATTCATTACTATGTCAACTTATATGGCTAAAGCTAATGAAATCGAAAAGAAATGGTACATTATCGATGCTGCCGGCAAGCCTCTCGGAAGAGTTGCGGCTCAGGCTGCTACAATCCTCAGAGGTAAGCACCGTCCCGAGTATACACCGGGTGTTGACTGCGGCGAATATGTTATCATAATCAACGCTAAGGACGCTGTTCTTACAGGAAACAAGCTTCTCCAGAAGAAGTGGTACAGACACACAGGCTACATCGGTCACCTTAAGGAAGTATCTTATAAGGATCTGATGGAGAAACGTCCCGAGAAGGCGATGGAGCTCGCTGTAGGCGGTATGCTTCCGCACAACACACTCGGACGCAAGGCTATGAAGAAGCTGAGAATTTACGCAGACGACAAGCACGAACATGCTGCTCAATCTCCGATTGAGTGGACACGCGAGTTTTAAGAAAGGGGACTTAGATAATTATGGCAGATTCAGTACAGTACTACGGAACAGGCAGAAGAAAGAGTTCTGTTGCCAGGGTTAGATTGGTGCCCGGCACAGGTAAGATTACAATAAACAAGAGAGACATTGACGATTACTTTGGTCTTGAAACACTTAAGCTGGTTGTTCGTCAGCCGCTTGACGCAACAAAGACCCTCGGAAAGTTTGATGTTTTGGTTAACGTAAACGGCGGCGGATTCACGGGTCAGGCAGGCGCAATCCGTCACGGTATCTCAAGAGCGCTTCTCGAAGTAGACGAAGAGTTCAGACCGGTACTTAAGGCAGCGGGCTACCTCACACGTGACCCACGTATGAAGGAAAGAAAGAAGTACGGACTCAAAGCCGCAAGACGCGCACCGCAGTTCTCAAAGAGATAATTTGTTTATTATTAAAATCCCACAACCGGAATTTGGTTGTGGGATTTTTTATATCATTTTGATTTAGGATATGGAGTTATTTCATCTGTTCTGTGAACAAGATAGTCTATGCTTGTATTATAAAAGTCAGCCAGTTGCGACAATACCACTACCGGAACATTCAGGTTCCCAAGTCCGTAATCAGAATAAGTCGTTTGATGTATGTGAAGGATTTCTGCAATAGATTTTTGACTTAAATCCTTGTCCTCCCGTAGATCTCTTAAGCGAGTAATCAAAACAATCACCTCAAAGTAATGTTAGCATAAGGGAATATGCCTTATTGACTGTTCAGAGTATCCACCGCTGGAGAATGTGCCAAAGAGATTTGCAATTTCAAAGAGAAATGAATGGATGGTTGACAGAGCGGATATTGTTATAGCATATGTAATCCGTGAGTTCGGAGGAGCGGCGAAAACTTTTGAGTATGCCAAACGAAAAGGAAAGGCTGTATTTAATGCTATAGGGGAATATAAAATAAACACGGATTTATTTTTCAAAACTGCAAATACTGATGATATATGTTATCAGGAGGTATGCAGAAATGAAAGACGGAGTTAATCTAAGGAAAACTGCAATAATCGGCTGCGGCTTTGTCGGAGCGGCAACGGCGTTCAGCCTGATGCAAAGCGGTATGTTTTCGGAAATGGTATTGATTGATGCGGACAAAAGCCGCGCAGAGGGCGAAGCGATGGATATAAGCCACGGTATTCCGTTCGGCAGTCCGATGAAAATTTATGCAGGAGGTTATGGCGATATATCTGATGCGGCAATCGTTATTGTTACTGCCGGGGCGAACCAAAAGCCGAACGAAACACGGCTTGACCTTGTTCACAAAAATGTTGAGATTTACAAGTCGATTATGTCCGAGATAAAAAAGGCGGACATCAAAGGAATACTTCTCGTTGTGTCAAACCCTGTGGATATACTGACTTATACTGCAATGAAGCTGAGCGGTCTGCCGGAGAATCGTGTTATCGGTTCAGGTACGGTGCTTGACACCGCAAGACTGAAATATCAGCTGAGTGAGCATTTATCGGTAGACAGCAGAAGCATACACGCCTTTATTATCGGCGAACACGGCGACAGTGAGATAGCCGCATGGAGCAGCGCTAACGTTTCGGGAATACTCATGAATACGTTCTGCGAAATGCGCGGATATTTCCGGCATGAAGAAGCGACGATGGAAATCACTGAAAAGGTGAAAAACAGCGCCTATGAGATAATTAATAAGAAAAAGGCAACGTATTATGGCATAGCAATGTCAATCAAGCGTATCTGCGAGGCTATATTGCGGAATGAACGCTCAATACTGCCTGTGTCGAGTATGCTGCACGGCGAGTACGGAATAAACGACGTAGTTCTGAGCCTGCCTGCAATTGTCGGCAAAAACGGCGTTGAAACAAAGGTTCCTATTTCACTGAGCGAATCGGAATGCAAGCACCTGATGAAGTCTGCCGAAACCTTAAAAGAGGTTATTGCGGAGCTTAAGCTGTAGTTACTGCGTGCAGGAAACGAAAGTCCGGACTTGAATAATAATATTGTACTATTTGCTTCAGCGAAACAGCGTAGTATTTATACTATGCTGTTTCGCTGTTATGCCGCAAATTAATATTTTTGCAGCAGCAAGTGAGATGCCGTCCGGCTATAAGGGTAGTGACGGAAAGCGTTACATTACACTTTCAGACGATGTTGCATTATCATCAAGATGGGTTGTAAGTGAAAATGTAGTGCTGGATTTAAACGGTCACGCTATATCCCGAAACCTGTCAAGCAGTGCATATAACGGTGAATGGGCAAGCAATGTTTCGATTGGGGCAAGCGGTGAGTCAGAAGGCTTTGCAGATGCTACCCGGCAGACAATGGATTTTCTGGCAGAATATATAAACAAATATAATATTGATACAAATAATACAAAGTTCTGGGTAACAGGTTATTCAAGAACAGGCGCTGTAAGTAATATGGTTGCCAAGCGATTGATAGATACTTACAATAATGACGGTACAAAAGTATTTGCTTACTGTAACGCTCCGACAAACGGCTCTCTTGCGGTTGAAAGCTATATCGGCAAAATAATTTCAATTGTGAAAAAAGCGAGTGACACCAATCATGCAGACAGTACGGCGCAGACAATTACAGTTCCGCAGCGTCCGACTGCTCCGACAGGTATTTCATCAACAAAGGCAAGCGGCATTGACGCAAGTGACGGCACGATTGCCAATGTAAACGACACAATGGAATATAAGGCGGCAGACGCGGATACATGGCAGTCCGTCACAGGCACGCAAATCACAGGTCTTGCGGCAGGAAGTTACGAGGTACGTTATAAGGCAACATCAACGGAATTTGCAAGTACTTCGGCAGCTGTAACTATCAGCGTTGTCGGAACATATACAATCACATTTGTAAATTATGATAATAGCGAATTGCAGACATTATATGTTACTGAGGGCGCAATGCCGCAATACACCGGCGAAACACCGACAAAGCCGAGTGATGATATGTATTCGTACACATTCGCGGGCTGGAGCCCCGAAATTGCGGAGGTAAGCGGAATTGCCGTATATACGGCACAGTTTGAAAGAACGCCGATTGATTATTATGTCGAACTTACAGACGAGGTCAAGGCAGTTGTTCTTGCGCCGGAGGCAGGTACTTATGAGCTGATTTTTGCGGCGTATGACAGCAGCGGCACGCTGAAAAGTGTTGAATTGCAGAACATAACCTTTGACGAGGCAGGCGAACAGGAGTTTGAGCCTGAAACGCTTGATATGAACGGCGCGGTCAAGATTAAGGTAATGCTCTGGAGCGACATCAGCGAAATGACTCCAAAGTGCGGCTCTGATGAAATGAGTTTACAATAAAACAAATTCGGGGGCGGTTATCCGTCCCCGAATTTGAGTTTGCGGACTTATTGCTAAATTACAATTTGTCTACAGTCTGAAAGGTGCGATTTCTATATCGTACTTTTCTGTATGCGGCTGTTTTTATGTTGATTTACATCGCTGAATGTCATTTCACGCCGCTTAAACGTCATTTCGCGCCATGTCTATTGACAATGGTTAAACAAAAATATTATAATGAATTATATATATATATTATATATCCATTAAAAAGTGGATATTTAAACTATAATTATATATAAAATGGAGGACTAAAAAAATGCAAAAAACAAAACGAATTGTAAGCTTGTTCATCACGCTTTGTATGCTTATGTCGCTCGTGCCATATACTATGGTATACGCAGACAGCACGTTCAGCGGCGGCGGCAGCGGTACGGAGAATGACCCGTACATCATTGCGAACGCGGATGACTTTATAAAGCTTGCGACAGATGTAAACAACAACGGAATTACCTATCAGGGTACATACTTCAAGGTGTCGGACGAGGTAACAGAGCCTATCGTGCTTACGACAGACGGAGGCTTTTCGCCTATCGGTACATCGTCAAATAAGTTCAACGGTACATTTGACGGAAACGACAAGACGGTGACTCTTAATTTAGATTTAAGCACCACCGACTATGTAGGCTTATTCGGCTACTGTGACAGCAAATCCGTTATAAAAAATGTAACGACGACAGGCACCGTAAAAGGAAGATACGGTGTCGGCGGTATAGCGGGATATTCGTCAGGAAAAATTATAAACTGCCAAAACCAAGCCGCTGTAACATCAACAGAGAACTGTATCGGCGGTATAGTGGGAAAATCGGGAACAATTATAAACTGCCAAAACCAAGCTAATGTAGAAGGAGCTTTATATGTCGGCGGTATTTCAGGATCGGACGCTACTGTAATAAACTGTCTTAACACCGGCACTGTTACAGGCGGACAGTATACAGGCGGTATCGTAGGTTCCGCCGGTCTTAGTTTGACAAACTGCGTAAACAACGGCAAGGTAACAGCGAGCAGCACTTCTCCGGTTGGTGGTATCGCAGGTTGGTTAAACTCATATGAACCTACAAACTGCTATTACAATGAAACCAAAAATGACGGTATTTATGACGCGGGATATGAAAGTAACAATTCTGCGTGCACAACCAAAAACTATGCAGTATCGGAATTTTCAGAAACTGTGCTTGACACTCTGAACCTATATGCAAGGGATAACAAAGCGTACGGTATCGAGCTTCTTTACTGGAAGGCAAGCGGTGACGTTATTTCATTCACAAGCGAAGCGCCGGAGAGCTTCCCGTATAAGATTACAAATAATTCGGATGCTTATATTACAGTTGACGGCTGCGCAAAAGCCGGTACAACAGTAACGATTACAGTGACTGCGCCAAGTAGTTGTCTGCTTGTAACAGGAGTAACCGTTAAAGATGCAAACAACGCTGATGTAGCAACAACCAAAACAACAGAAACAAGCTATACCTTTACAATGCCTGAAAGTGATGTTACAGTTTCGGCGACAGCAGAAATCAAGCTTAATCAGACAGACGGAGTGTATCAGATTACCTCTGCTGAAGAAATGAAGATACTTTCAGATGCCGTAAATGCCGGATATGATACTAAGAACAAGAGCTTTAAGCTTACATCGAATGTATCGCTTTCGTCAACGGAGGGCTTTTCGCCTATCGGTACATCGGCAAATAAGTTCAACGGTACATTTGACGGAAACGGCAAGACGGTGACTCTTAATTTAGATTTAAGCACCGACTATGTAGGCTTATTCGGCTACTGTTACAGCAGCTCCGTTATAAAAAATGTAACGACGACGGGCACTGTAAAAGGAGGAGCCTATGTCGGCGGTATAGCGGGATATTCGTCAGGAACAATTATAAACTGCCAAAACCAAGCCGCTGTAACATCAACAGGTAACTGTGTCGGCGGTATAGTGGGAAGCAGTGGAACAATTATAAACTGCCAAAACCAAGCTGCTGTAACAGGAAATCAATATGTCGGCGGTATTTCAGGATCGGAAGCTACTGTAACAAACTGTCTTAACACCGGCACTGTTACAGGCGCACAGCCTACAGGCGGTATCGTAGGTTATGCCTTTTATTTGACAAACTGCGTAAACAACGGTAAGGTAACAGCGAGCGGCACTAAATCGGTTGGCGGTATCGCAGGTAAGTTCGGCTCATATGAACCTACAAACTGCTATTACAATAGCACTATGAATGAAGGTATTTGTGACGCGGGATATGAAAGTGACGGTACTGCTTGTACAACCAAAAAGTATGCGGTATCGGAAACAGATATTGTATCAGAAGATGTGCTTGGCACTCTGAACCTATATGCAAGGGATAACACAGCGTACAATATCGAGCTTCTTTACTGGAAGGCAAGCGGTAACGTTATTTCATTAACAAGCGAAGCGCCGCAGTTTTCGTATCCGATTACAAATAATTCAGAGTATCTTACAGTTGCAAGCACAGCAAAGAATGGCGACAGTGTGGAAATTACGGTAGGCGAAATTCCTGAATATATGCAGCTTGTAAAAATTACCGTAAACGGTGAGGAGGTTTCTAAAAACGCAGAGGGCAAGTATATATTTACAATGCCCAACAGCAATGTCAAGGTAGATGCTGAAGTTAATTTAAAGCTTACAGAGCTTGAAGATGGCAGTTATGAAATTTCAACAGCAGAGGAGCTTAAGACTTTCGCAAAAGCTGTCAACGGCGGTGTTCGTAAGGTATCCGCCACGCTTACAGCGGATATTACAGCTTCAACTGCTGACGGCTTTGAGCCGATAAGCAATTGGTACGAAGGTGATTTCAACGGTAACGGTCACACGCTGACTCTTAATATCACAGCGGATGATAGCACGGAGACAGGTCTTTTCGGTGCTGTGCTTAAAGCAAGTATACACGACCTTATTCTTAAGGGAAGCGTAGACGGCGGCAATAATACTGATTCTTACACAGGCGCGCTTTTCGGCGCTTCCTTAGATTATGTATATGTATACAACGTATACAGTGAGGCGGCAGTAAGCGGCAGCGGTTATGTCGGCGGTATTGCCGGAAACGGAAATCGTGAATTCGCTGAACTGAGAAATGTTGTAAATAACGGTACTGTAACGCAGAAGAACACAGACGAGGATAAAAAGGCAGTCGGCGCGATTATAGGTGTCGGCAACGGGGATTATAGAAATGTTTATTACAATTCAGAGAAAAACAGCGGAATATATGACAGCGGATATGATAATGAAGGAAATGCAGTGACATCGGATAATGCGAATGTTAAGGCAAAAACCGAGGCAGAGCTTTTTTCGGATGAAGTAATGGATGAGCTTAACGGATATGTGTATAATAGCACACAGAATTTGATGTTCTGGGATATTTCCGCGGCGGAGCGGACTGTGAAATTTGCAAAAGAATGCCATGTGCCGCTGTATGAGTTATATCGTGATGATATGTCTGATGCTTGTATCGATGTGCCCGCTTATTCGCGCGCGGGAAAAACCATTACTGTGACAACAAATGTGAATGAGGCATATTCCGATATGATTAAGGCAATCACCGGAATTAAGGTGACAGATTCAAAAGGCAATGTTATTGACGTGACCAAGACAGCCGATAATACATACGAATTTGTAATGCCTGAAAAAGACGTAAGTATACAGGTTGTATTTGAATATAATATAGAGAAAGATTCTGAGGGTGTGTATTGTATCGAAGACGTGGCGGATCTGTTTATATTCTCACTTATCGCGGCAGAACAACCCGATGCAAATGCAAAGGTGACAGCCGAAACGATTGATATTAGGGAGCTTGGTGGCTTAATTTCTGTTAACATTGATGGTTTAATCGGACATAACACAGCCTATAAGGGTACATTTGACGGAAACGGCGCGCAGATTAGCTGGTACGGTGCGTTGTTTGGCAAAACGGACGGCGCTGTTATCAAAAATATCAATATCTACACTTCTTATTCGGGTCCATCTTTTGCAGGTGTTGTAAAGAATGCGAAGAATACCCGTATTGATAATTGTAATGCCAAGATAGGTTTTTATGCAGCTTCTGCCGCCGGTATTGTACTTGAGGCAACTGATTCTGTGATCACAAACTGCTCTGTGACAGCCGGTCAGTCGAGTCGGGCGGATTATGGATTCGGTGGTATTGTAGGTGTCACATCCGGTAATACTGTTGTTGCAAACTGTGTTGTAAATGATTGTATGGTGGACACAATGCGTTACGGCGGTATCGTAGCGGAGGCACATGACAAAACAGAAATCTATAACTGTGTTAATCAGGATAGGTCTGCTTCCAATTCTAATTTGGGTGCGGGCGCGATAGTATGCATGGCAGAAATGTCGGGTCTGACGCTTGAAAACAATTTATATTATAATGTTTTCGGCTACAATGATGTACGCTTTGATGATGACTGGAATATGATCTATGAAATGACAGATAAAAATTCAGCAGTGGACATGGATGATGTTAGCGCATTGTATATTCCTGCAAAGCTGAATGAGTATATTGAAGAAAATCCCGAGCTTATAGAGGGTACAGCGCTTAACAAGTGGAGCAATGATTACGATTCTGAACACAATATAAATCTTGCTTGTTTTGCAGATGATACCCATCCGGAGATTTATTCAATAAAGCAAACCGACATCATTGTTAATACGCTTGTTAACGGAAGCAAGGTTTACGGTGCGGTAGCAGGCGCTGAGGTAACTGTTGAAGTGCCGAGCAGTGCTGAGGTAACTGTTACAGATAAGGACGGAAACAATGTTGTGCTTTCAGACGAGGGTGTATTCACAATGCCAGAAGGCAGTGTAACCGTATCGGTTGTTATGGATTCGGGTATTGAAGAAACAACCAAGATAGACGGCAAGACATATGCGGTAGTAAGAAATGCCGATGACTTTATCAATGCTGTAAAATCTATCGCGGCGGGCTACAATACACTCAATGTATATATTGCCGAGGATATCACTCTTGCAGCAGCTGATTTGGCAAATTATCCCGTATATGATGGAAGCACACCTGCTTATAACGGTACATTTGACGGTGCGGGTCATACTGTGACCTTTGACGGCTTAACAATGGAAGGATCAACAGCAATGCTTGCTTTGATTGGCAAGAAGGGTGTTGTGAAAAATCTTACCGTTGACGGCACAATCGGCGGCAGTACTGCGTCGGCTGTTGCATATATAAATGCCGGTACAATCATAAATTGTATCAATAAGTCAGCTATAAGCGGAGAAACAGCGGCAGGTATAGTGTGCATCAACGAAGGAACAATATTTAACTGTATAAACAAGGGTGATATTAGCGGTTCATTTTATTCTGCGGCAATAGCTTATGAGAATACCAATAAAGGCGAGGTAGCGTTTGTCGCAAATGAATGTACTATATCCAATCCATCGGAAAGCGGCAACAGTTTTATAGCAAACGGCAAAATTGCTAATATGTGTATCGATTTGTCGGCTGAAACGGAAAAATCAGCTTGGGAAGAGGGCGCGGCGACGCTCAACGGTGCGCTGGAGGAAAAAAAAGCATATGTATCACTGTTTAACGATTGCAAAGAATGGTCTGTTGCGGAAACCGACACGAGTGCGGAAATAGTATTTGCCGACGAAGAAAATGCGCCGTATTATATGCTTACAACTCCTGACGGATATAAGCCGTATAAGGCAGGCAGCACTGTCGAAGTGACATTTGACACATCAAAGCTTGACGAGGGCTTTGTAATAAGCAGCGCAACGGTGCAGGCGAAATACGCGGATGAGGAATTTGACGCAGCACCTGTTGAAGGCAAGAAAAACACATTCTCGTTTACTATGCCGGCTAAAACCTGTCAGATAGTAATGAATGTAGAGCCTGCGGACATAGAAAAGGACGATGACGGATGTTATCTTGTAAGTACGCTTGATGACCTTATAAAGGTAAAGCAAACTATTGAATACGGCAATAACGGCATCAATATTAAGCTTATGAATAATATTGAGGGCTATGACGGTGACCCGATAGGCGGCGGCTACGGATACAGCGGTATATTTGACGGTAACGGTTATTCTGTAACGCTTGCAATGAGTGATGATGAAGGTTACTGGAATGAGTACGGATTGTTTACAGTGCTTAACAGCGACGCGGTTGTGAAAAACCTTACAATAGAGGGCAGTGTTGAAGCAAACGCCGACTATATGGGCGCTGTTGCGGGTAAAAGCAGCGGTACGATTACAGACTGCGTAAACAATGCGGCTGTAACAAATAATGAAGAATGTGCAGGCGGTATTGTCGGTTCTGTCGAAGGGCTTAAAACCAATCCGGCAAAGCTGACTAACTGCGTGAATAACGGTAAGGTTACCGGTGATGATGCCGGCGGTATAGTTTATTACATTAAAGACTACGTTGTGATAACAAGCTGCGTAAATAACGGTGATGTTTATGCAGACCATGATGACGCGGGCGGTATAGCAGCACAGGGCGAAAACGTTGAGATTATCAACTGCATAAATAGCGGCAATGTATCGGGAGATTACGCAGGCGGTATAATCAGTAGCGCTCGGGGCAATAGTGTAATAAACAACTGCATAAATAACGGTGATGTTGATGCATACAATTCGGCGGGCGGTATTGTCGGACATGGTGGAGGTGACTTAACGATAAAGAACTGCTACAACGGCGGAAATGTTACCGGTGATTATGATGTATATGCGATTGCTTACTATAACACATACTATGATGTTAATATGATTATTTTAAATTCATTCTATCTGCAGACAGAGGACATAAATGCCAGACTTGAATCGTCTAACCTTGAGAATGGAAATGATTTTTCAGAAGCAGTGACAGAGGATGATATTATATCAGGCTATGTTGCGGCTAAGCTTAACAGCGGCGTCATGGAAGGACTGCACAGATGGGATGTAAAGGATGATAAGCTTGTATTTGCAGAGGAAGGCAGTAAGCTTTACTATGAAGTTACAATAAACGAAAATATCACAGGCGGCAGTGTAACAGCTGATAAGGCATTTGCAAGGGCAGGCGAAACTGTCACATTGACAATAACGCCTGACAAAGCGGGACAGTCTGCGATGGTTACGGGTGTTGAGCTTGATGAAAACAATTCGTTTGTAATGCCTAATGAGCCGGTAGGAATTTTTGCGGTATTCGGTGATGCGTTCAAAGGAACTGAAAAGAGCGACGTGATTGAGCTTTTGCAAAATGTTGAGATGGAAGAAATCAAGCTTGCGGATTATGTTAAGTTTGAAAATGCAGATATAGCAAGAGAATTTACATTTACTCTTGCAGAGGGAAGCGTACTTCCCGATGGCTTAACGCTTTCTTCCGGAAAAATATCAGGTACTCCGACACAGCTGGGAAGATACACTGTTGTGTTTGATGTAACGGACAGCGGCACAGAAAGTGCAGTGTCACTAATGGCGCTTGAACCGGATACAGCGGTAGGCAGTGCGAAGCTTACGCTTACATTCAATATCTCAGATGTCCAGCCGGAAGCAACACCTGAAATTAAAGTAGACTATGTAAACGAAACACTAACAGGCTTTGTAGACGGTGCAAGCTACAAAATAGGCGAAGAAACTGTTACAGTAGAAAACGGAGTAGTGCCGGTGGCAAATTATATGGGCAAGACAGTAAGTATAGTTCGCAAAGGTAACGGTACATCAACTCTTGACAGTGCTGCACAGACACTTGAAATACCGGCGCGTCCGACTGCACCGACAGAAAGTGACTTCACGGTAACACAGCCGAGTGAAATCGGTGAAACAGGCAGCATTGCGGGTATTACCGCGGCTATGGAGTACAGCACAGACGGCGGCACAACATGGACTGACGGCGACAGCACTGTTACTGACATTCCGGGCGGTACAACGTATTGGGTACGCTATAAAGCGACAGCAAGCAGCTTTAAGAGTGATAGTTATGTGATTGTAATCGGTGAAGGTACAGCTGAGGAAATTACACCGATAGGTAAATATGCGGATAAGATTACTATAGACAATGAAGTTGTAGGGGATAAGGCTGTATTTACGATAACACCGCTTGACGGCAACGCAGATGAAGTTTCATCAGTTACATTATATTTGGCTGAATATAACGATAACGGACAGCTAATCAGTGCAAAGCTTGGTGAAAATCAGATTGTTGACGGCAAACTGACAATAACCTCTGATTTGCCGGAAACAAATAATTATAAGTTTATTCTGTGGGATATTGATCAGTGTCCGCTGATTGA
Source organism: uncultured Eubacteriales bacterium (assembly GCA_905198865.1). GTDB lineage: Bacteria > Bacillota > Clostridia > Monoglobales > Monoglobaceae > Monoglobus. The sequence goes on along the minus strand of CAJKEB010000026.1, from coordinate 13,333 downwards.
TGCAATAGCAAACATATATTAAAGATTACATGTTACATTCATATAACTGCAAAATAACTACAAAATAACTGCAAAGGGTACGATTTTTACATCGTACCTTTTTGTATGCGGCTGTTTTTATGTTGATTTACATCGCTGAATGTCATTTCACGCAATGTCTATTGACAGTAGTTGCACAAAAATATTATAATAAATTACATATGCAGTTTATTAATTATATATTATTACTGAATACAAGGAGGAGCTTTTAATGACGGCAAAATTCAAAAAACCAATAGCATTATTGCTTGCGGTCACGATGGCAATGCTGCTGAATTTCCCAAACGGAATATTCGGCACACTGACAGCGAATGCGGCGGACATTACGCCGTCAAAGCCAACGGGTGACGGTTCTGTGGGCAGTCCGTATCAAATCGCTACACCTGAGGAGCTGTACTGGTTTGCAGGACTGGTAAACGGCACGCTGACAGACAGTACTGTGCAGAACACCTCGGCAAACGCAGTCCTCACGGCTGATATTACGATAAACAACGGTCTGCTGACTTCTTTGACATTTGACCAAGACGGTAATGTAACAAACGGTGATAGCTTTGCAGACTGGACGCCTATCGGCAGCAGCTCAAATCAATACACCGGTATATTTGACGGACAGGGACACACCATAAGCGGCTTGTACTCCAATAATAAAAACACAGATTGTGTCGGATTGGTCGGCTATGTGGGAAGCGGCGGCAGTATTTTAAGCGTTGGCGTTGCCCAATCCTATTTTAAAGGTAATAGTAAGGTCGGCGGCGTGTGTGGATATAATGACGGAAAAATCGAAAAATGTTATAATACCGGCACAGTCAGCGGAGAGGATGAAGTCGGCGGCGTATGCGGATTTAATTACTGTGGCACAATCAAAAACTGCTATAGCACCGGCGCAGTCAGCGGCAGCCAGCAAGTCGGCGGCGTGGTCGGAGATAATGATTACGGCACAATCGAAAACTGCTATAATACCGGCTCAGTCAAAGGAACAAACAATGTCGGCGGCGTGTGCGGATACAATGGCCGTACAATCAAAAACTGCTATTATAACAGCACTGTTTATACCGGCTCTGCTTATGGCACAAACAATGGTACAGTCAGCGATAATGTTCCCGGCAAAACTACCGATGAATTTGCAAGCGGCGCGGTTGCATATCTCTTAAACGGTTCAACGGGCGAGGGTGCTCTTGTATGGGGTCAGACGCTGACAGGCGAAACCAAGGATGTTTCACCTGTATTCAATAACGGCAAAAACGCGGTTTATTATGCAAGCAGCACTTACCACAACCATCTCGATTACTACTGTACGTTGTGTGATGGTTACTTTACATATGAACCGGTGCAGAAGAACGGTACATATCAGATTTCCAACTCGCCAGAGCTTTACTGGTTTGCAGAATATGTCAACAACGGAAACACCGCTGCAAGTGCTGTCCTCACGGCTGATATTACAGTAAATACAGACGTTCTTGACGCTGACGGAAAATTAAGCAGCGGCGACTTTGCGAGTTGGACGCCAATCGGCAGCAGTTCAAACCAATACATCGGCGCCTTTGACGGACAGGGACATACCATAAGCGGTTTGTACTTTAGTGACATCAGTATAGATTATGCCGGCTTGTTCGGCTATGTTGGATATGACACCGAAAGTGAAACTTTCGGTTCTGTTTTAAGTGTCGGCGTTGCCGATTCCTATTTAGACGGCGGCGATCATGTCGGCGGCGTGTGCGGATATAATGACGGCAAAATCGAAAAATCTTATAATACCGGTACAGTCAGAGGAACAGGTGATTATATCGGCGGCGTGTGCGGAACGAATACCGGCACAGTCACAAATTGCTATAACACCGGCGCAGTAATCGGCGTAATAAGTGGGAATAGTAAATATGAAGGCGAATTTGTCGGCGGTGTGTGCGGAGAGAGTGATGGCGGCACAGTCGTGGGCTGCTATAACACCGGCGCAGTCAGCGGAGATTTCGAGGTCGGCGGTGTGTGCGGATATATTGGGAACGGTAAAATGGAGGGCTGTTATAACACCGGCGCAGTCAGCGTAACAATTAACAGCGGAACAATTGTCGGCGGCGTGTGCGGACAGATTATCAGCTCTCAAATCACCAACTGCTATAGCACAGGTGCAGTTAGTGGTAAAGATAGTATCGGCGGCGTGTGCGGAGATAATTATAGAGGCGAAATCAGCAGCTGCTATAGCACCGGTAATGTTAGCGGAACAGGTGGTAGTCTCGGCGGCGTGTGCGGAAAAAATGAATACGGCACAATAGAAAACAGCTATTACCTCAAGGGCAAGGCAAGCGGCGGCATATGCGGCAGCGACTCTGACGGCGCAGCAGTAAGCAAAACCGACACAGAGTTTGCGTCGGGTGCGGTTGCATATCTTTTGCAGAGCGGACAGGAAGCAGATACTGAAACCAATATTGTTCCTATGGTATGGGGACAGAAGCTGACGGGTGAAACCAAGGACGTGTTACCTGTTCTTACAAGCGAGAGCGCAAAGACGGTATACAAAGTAACCTTTGTTGTTAAGGACAGCGAAACCGAAAGCGACTATAAGGAATATGCGGCAGCATATGCAAATCCGAACGCTACTGTCGCACTCCCGGCAGCTCCGACATCAGACACATACGCATTCACAAAATGGTCTCAGACGGAAAGTACAAGCGGCACGGAATTTACGGCTGATACAGAGGTTACAGCAGATATAACCGTTTATGCAGTAGGTGAGGAAAAGTACGGCGAAAACGATAACGAAAAGACCGTTACCACCACCTACGGTACGGAAAAGAAGCAGGATTTGTCCGAATACACTGTATTTGCGGCGGGCACATCTTCAGCCGGCAAATTCACATACGAAATTGTAAGCGGCAACGATACAAAACTGGGTGCAACAATTGACGGCGAGACATTGACAATTCCGGGTACTGCCGCAGCGGGTATATACACGCTGACGATTAAGGCAGAGGAAAAAGCACCCGAAGTATCACTTATGTCGGTTGAGTTCGGCACAGAACCGTTTACGTTTGATGTATCGGTTACGATAGATCCGCTGGCAGAGGAAACGCCAGAGATTGCGATTGATTATACAGATGAAACACTGACAGGCTTTGAAAGCGGCAAATATACCATTAATAACACGGAGGTTACACCGACAAACGGCGCGCTTGCGGTTGAAAGCTATATCGGCGAAACAATTTCAATCGTGAAGAAAGCAAGTGACACAAATCACACGGACAGTACGGCACAGCCGCTTGAAGTACCGGCGCGTCCGACTGCTCCGACAGAAAGTGACTTCGTGGTAACACAGCCGGACGCAGTTGACGGCACAGGCAGTATTGCGGGTATTACCTCTGCTATGGAATACAGCACGGACAGCGGTACAATATGGACTGACGGCGGCAGCACTGTTAATGACATTCCGGGCGGTACAACGTGTTTGGTACGTTATAAAGCGACAGCAAGCAGCTTTAAGAGTGATAATTGTGAGGTCGCAATAAATACTTTCGTCCCTGAACCGACATCAACACCTGAACCGACATCAACTCCGGAGCCGACACCAACACTTGAACCAACAGCAACACCTACGGTTGCGCCGACAGCAACACCAACAGTTGCACCGACAGCAACACCAACAATTGCACCGACAGCAACATCAACAGTTGCACCAACAGCAACAACACCAACAGTTGTACCGACAGTTACACCAACAGTTGCACCGACAGTTACACCAACAGTTGCACCGACAGCAACACCGACAGCAACACCAACAGTTGCACCAACAGCAACACCAACAGCGACACCGACAGCAACACCAACAGTTGCACCGACAGCAACATCAACAGTTGCACCAACAGTTGCACCGACAGCAACACCAACAGTTGCACCGACAGTTACACCAACAGTTGCACCGACAGCAACACCAACGGTTGAGCCGACAGCTACGCCTGCAACGACACCAACAGCGACACCGACAGCAACGCCAACAGCAACACCAACGGTTGAGCCGACAGCTACGCCTGCAACGACACCAACAGCAACGCCAAAGAGTAGCAGCGGTGGTGGTTCAGCGTCTTCATCGTCTTCGCCGCAAAAATCAACTCCTACGCCAAGTCCGACAGCTGTTCCGGAACCGGCAAGCACGCCGTACGCAGCAGACCAACAGTCGCCGGAATTTGCATTTGTTGATGTTCCTAAAGATGCGTGGTATTACGATTCGGTAAAATATGTATTTGAGAATGGTCTGATGACAGGCATAAGCGAAACAGAATTTGCTCCGGATATGAATATAACAAGAGGAATGTTTGTAGAAGTGCTTTACAGAATGGAGGGCGAGCCTGAGATAACAGTCGGATACACCTTTACGGATGTTCCGGCAGATGAGTATTATGCTGACGCGGTCGCATGGGCAAGCGCGAATAAAATTGTTGAGGGTTGTTCGGCTGACGAATTTTCTCCGGATGATAATATTACCCGGGAGCAAATGGCGGCAATCATATACAGATATGCTAATCTTAAGGGCTATGATACGGAAGTGAACAACGCATTGAATTATGCCGATAATGCGGATATTTCCGATTATGCAAAGGACGCTGTAATCTGGAATTCTGATAACGGTATTATGATCGGAAATGATGACAATACCTTTGCTCCGCTTTCGAATGCAACAAGGGCGGAGGCAGCGGCAGTATTCAACAGAATTGCCGAATATATTAAATAAAATATATAAACAGACATAATTAAAGAGAGCCGTTTCTGCGGCTCTCTTGTTCTTATATTGTAAGTCAGACACAATAATTAAAGCTTGCTTACTCCCAGTACAGTACGGCATATTGCTTGCGTCCATCCGAGCTGAAACGCACTCCGTTGTCAAGTCCAAGCGCGGCGCTTCCGCCGCCGTCAAGTGCAAGACCGGCGATGCAGCCGAGGTCAGACAATACCTGTCCGGCACGGCTCAGTGTGGTGGACGAGCTTACACAAAGCACAATTTTGTTTATTGTCGGGTTATAGCCGATGTATGTTCTGTTGGTGTAACGGTCGATGTCAAATGTGCCGACAAACCCCTCGGCGGCAGACATTACTTCAGGAAGTACACCGCAGCCGCTCACAGCAAACATTACGTTTGGTTCTGCGGATATATCGGATACCCGTTTAACTTCAACAGTGCCGTCATAGTGGACAATAAGTGTGGTTACGGGCGAACCGTGTGTTTCGTAATTTGAAATTATGTTACCTTCACTGACTATGTGACCGACAGAATATGTGTTGCCGTTTGCCTCCCAACCGAAAAATGACGAGTTACTGTAATTCGCCTTTCCGCAGCTTTCGGCGGACTTGTTGACTATCGCCTGGGCTTTGAGGTTCAGCGGGTCGATATATACCACATGAACACCGCCGATATAGCTGTAGCGGTACGCCTCCGGAGTGTGGCTTGTGATATTCACGCTGCCGCCGTATGCAAAGTCTGTGTCATACCACAGCGTCTGCATAAGCGAGCCAAGCGGAACATAAAGCGTGCCGTTGTAATTTATCAGATTTGAATCCCAGTATTCGGTATAGGTGTTGTTTATGATTGCAATATTGCTGCCGAGTGCAATGCGGACTGAATATTCGCCGTTGATTATATACGCGGTGTAAAGCGACGGGTCATAGTATACGCTGCACTGCATAAAATCCGGAAGCGACTTAAGAGCAATCATCAGAACGTCGTTTGCGTAAATCATAGGTGCGTTAAGATACTTCTCATAGCCGTTGATATACAGCATGCTGCCGTTCTCGGTTATATTGGCATTTATGCCGCTCGGCGTATCATAGGATATGTTGCCCGCCTCGGTGTTTGAAAAAGCCGAAACGTCAATCTGAAAGTCATAGTCATATTCGGACTCAATCGCATAACCCCCGATTTGCGTGAGTATTATACATATTGAAGCCGTAAGTATTGTTATCTTTTTGAATATATTATTCTGCATTGTCTGTCCTTTCATGTGTTCAAATGTTACAGAAATGTTACAGAGCTGTAACATTTGAATTATAACACGGTATTGACAAAAATGCAAGCAATACTTTGGTTTTTTGTATAAACTAAATAATCCGCATATATGGGTTGTTAAAAAGTTTGTTACTTCAATACGTATTCCGGAACAAAGCTGAGCAGTGCATTGAGGTTAGAGAGCAGTTCGTCTTCAGAAAGGGATATTTCACCGGTGAGCCATTTGGTGATTACACTCATACATGCTCCGGCGTAAAAGCTCGCCAGAATTTCAGGTTTTATAGGCAGTTTTTCGTAATTGGGTACCTTTCTTTTAATCCGGCTGCAAACCTTTTCTTCAAGCCGTTCCTGCGTGCGGTCAACGATTGAAAATTCTTTGTTCTTTTTAAGAATAGACGCATAAATCTGCTTGTTGGCGCATATATCTTTGACAATATCATCAGCGATTTTAGCAAACTGTGCATTACCGGCATCGACCGGTTCAATAGTTTCATCAAACTTACTGAGCGGCAGGTGCTCGTCCATCGAATAAGTCAGGAGTTCATATTTGTCGCTGAAGTGTGAATAAAATGTCGCGCGGTGAACCATTGCGGCGTCGCATATATCGCAAACCGAAATCTTATCAAACGGCTTCTTCTTGATTAAATCAAACAGTGCATCAGACAGCAGTTTTTTAGTACGCCTGACCCTTAAATCCTCTTTTTTGTTTTGCATCTTGTCCACCTCAAAGTAGATATTTACTGCAATTATAGAGCAAAAAACGACATATGTCAAGTAAATATATTCTGTATACTTATCAGACCTTTGTGTGAATTACACAAAATATCAGTTAAGCGACAGAATGGGATTTTTGTCTATTGAATTAAAGGCATACAGCGATTATACTAATTATTAAAATTGAAACACTGAATATTGTGGTAAGGAGGTTTAACGTGCGGGAATCAAAGGATAATTTCATGGAAAAAGTGGCGTTGTTTATAGTTGACAAGCGGAAAGCGTTTTACTTGATATTTGCGATAGCCTTTATATTCTGTGCCGTATCGATTCCGAAGGTAAAGGTTGTAAATGATATTGCCTCATATCTTCCTGAATCCACCGAGACGAAGCAGGGACTTGACCTGATGGACAGAGAGTTCGTGACCTGTGACACGTTTTCGCTTATGATAACAAACATATCATACGAGTTAGCGTCAAAGATGCCCGACAGAATTAAAGAAGTCGAAGGGGTTAAGGAGGTTGAGTTTGATGATTCGGCCGACCACTTCAATAACTCGTCGGCTTTGTTCACGGTCACACTGAACGCCGGACTGGACACTGAAGAGGAAATCCGCATTGAAAATGAGGTAAAAGAAAAGTTTTCGGATTACGACTGCTATACATATTCAAGCTCAATAGACAACTCGTCTGACACGCTTCAGACAGAAATGAGCCAGATTGTCGTTGTGGTTGCGATTATAATAATAGCCATTTTGCTGTTTACATCAAAATCATATATGGACGTTTTGGTGTTCCTTATTGTTTTTATTGTTGCGGCCGTGCTTAACATGGGTTCAAACTATCTGCTCGGTGAGATATCGTTTATTTCAAATTCGGTGGCGATAGTGCTTCAGCTTGCGCTTGCCATAGACTATGCAATTATCATGTCGCACAGATTTGCGGAGGAAAAGGAACGGCTTGACTCTCACGACGCAATAGTCAAGGCTCTGTCAAAGGCAATTATAGAGATAAGCTCAAGCAGTCTGACAACAATAGCCGGTCTTGCGGCTCTGATGACTATGCAGCTCAGAATCGGCTTGGATTTGGGACTTGTGCTGTGCAAGGGTATTTTGTGCAGCCTGCTTACCGTGTTCCTGCTCATGCCCGGACTGCTGCTGATGTTCTCAAAGCTTATAGACAAAACCGTTCACAGGAACCACGTTCCGGATATCTCGTTTTGGGGCAGAATAGTGATTAAGACAAAGAACGTTGTCCCAATTATATTCGCTGTGGTTATCGTTGCCGGAATTGTACTGTCCTCAATGTGCGATTATGCCTTTGACCAGAACACCGTGCAGTCCTCAAAGCTCAGCGACGACATGATAGCTAAAAACAAGATAAAGGATAACTTTGAAGTGACCGACCAGCTTGTTGTTATCGTGCCAAAGGGCGAGTATGAAAAAGAAAAGAAGATCCTTCAGGACGTGAGCGAGTTTGACGGAATTACTTCTGCGCTCGGTCTGGCAAACGTCGAGGTGAATGATGAGTTCTGCCTGACCGATAAGGTGACGCCGCGGCAGTTTGCGGAGCTTATGGATATTGATATATCAACGTCAAGAACACTGTTTCAGGCATACGGCGCGTCGGTTTCTCAATACAGCGCGATATTCCAGGACGCGGACAGCTATACCGTACCGATAATTGATATTCTTATGTTTGTACATGAACAGATGGACTTCGGCGTTATTGACCTGGGCGATGAAATGAATGACGAAGTGAACGATTTGTACGAACAGGTCACGGACGCAAGAAACCAGCTTGAGGGCGAAGAGTATTCAAGAATGGTGTTCACATACCGCGGCGGCAATGAAAGCCCTGAGGTAGTTGAACTGCACGATAAGGTCAGAGAAAAGGCAAAGAAGTATTATGACAGTCCGATGCTTGTCAGCAACGCAATATCCGCAATGGATTTGGGCAATACGTTCAGCACTGATAATATGAAAATTTCAATGCTGACACTGCTTGCCGTGCTGCTTATCCTGCTGATTACCTTCAAATCCTCAAGCGTTCCGGTTTTGCTTGTACTCACTATTCAGGGCAGTATATGGATAAACTTCTCGTTCCCGTATCTGATGAACAAGCCCCTGTACTTCCTGGGCTATCTGGTTGTAAGCTCAATCCAGATGGGAGCGACTATAGACTATGCTATTGTGTTTACAAACCGCTATCTTGAATTAAAGCCGGCGGTTGGCAAGAAGCGGGCGGCAATCGAGTCGCTCAATGCAGCGTTCCCGACTATTCTGACTTCGGGACTTATTATGATGATTGCAGGATTTTTGATCGGCTTTATCTCGACCAACCCGGTAATCAACTCGCTCGGTACCTGTCTTGGCAGAGGTACGCTGATTTCAATTTTACTCGTTATGACAGTGCTGCCGCAGATTCTGATATTATTCGATAAGCTTGTCGAAAAGGGCGCCTTTACCATAAAAGTGAGAGAAAAGAGCAACAGTACGGGTCTTGTATATGTTGACGGACGCGTCAAGGGCTATGTGTGCGGCTATGTCAACGGAACAATCCACGGAGTAATAAAAGGCGATGTAAAGGCTGTAGTTGAAAATATGACCGATAAGCCGAACGAGATTGCCGGAAAGCTTCAGGAAATAAAGACAGACACAAGCAGATCGGTCAAGGCTCAAGGCTCAGTGAAACCAGTATCGGAGGTGAATTCATGACGCTCACAAAAAATATAATAAACAGAGTGTTTTCGGTTTTACTCGCTTCAATTCTGATATGTACGGGTATGCCGTCACTTGTCAGCGCAGAGGGTGAAGCGGCGGTTATAATAATATCAACACCGGGCGACTTTGCAGCGCTGAGCAGAAACTGTGTATATGACAGCTATTCAAAAGGAATGCAGGTTACGCTTGTCAACGATATTGACATGAGCGGTATAGAATTTGAACCAATGAAGATTTTCTGCGGTACCTTTGACGGCGGCGGGCATTATATAAGAAATCTGAAGCTCGATTTTGACGGCTCGGCAAAGGGAATGTGCTTCGAACTCGGTCAGGGCGGTGAAATACGCAATCTTAATGTGCAGGGCAGTGTGAAGTCCAAAAGCAGCGGTGACGCTGCGACAACAGTTGACGAAATAATCGGAAGCGTTGCCAAAAACGCAGGTGTGAATCCGGAGCTTGTCAACAAGAACTCAAGCGTATCAATTCTCGGCGGCATTGTCGGAACAAACAGTGGACGGATAATAAATTGCTCGTTTGACGGAAGTATTGAGGGCGAAACGGCAGTCGGCGGTATTGTCGGCGAGAACCGCGACGGCGGATATGTTGAGTTGTGTTATAATGTAAGCTCAGTGCTCGGAAAGCAGAATACGGGCGGTATAGTCGGCAGAAACTACGGATGGGTCAAGTCGTGCAAAAATGACGGAAGGATTAACTCGTCACCGGTAGAGGACAGTCATAATATAGGCGGCATAGCCGGAATGAACGATGGCGTTGTTGAAGCCTCGGTCAACAATGCCGAAATCGGTTATAAGAACGTCGGCATCAATATCGGCGGCATAGCCGGAAAGCAGAGCGGCTGTGTGCTCGAATGTCAGAATACCGGAGCGGTCTTAGGCTCAAAGAGCGTGGGCGGTATAGTCGGCAGATTTGAGCCGTATACAGAGATAACAACTGAGGATTTAGACGAACTGCGTGCAAATATCAAGGGCGATGTGGACGAAACACGGCAGAATATAAAAAAAGACATTACGGACTATCAGGACAGATTAAATTCCGACATCAACGGAATTCTTGACAGATTCGGCAGCGGCAGCCTCGGCACAGGCTTGCTCGGAACACTTGCGGGATTATACGGGGCAAAAAGCTCACTCAGCGATACGATAAACCTCTTGGGCGAGAGCCACAGCGACTTGATTTATTCAATACGCGATGAACTTATCCCAAGCCTTTCGGATTCCGCAAGAGATATAAGCAATAATATAGGCAACCTGACGGATTCCGGAGCGGCACTGCTTGATACGCTCAATGATGAGACAAGAGGTACACTCGGCGACACTGTTGATTCACTGAACGATACAATCGATACGGTGTATGACGCAAGCAATTCGCTTGAAACGCTTTTAGGCGATATAGACAGTCTTGTTGTTGATATAAACGACGCGTATAACAGCGGCGATTTGAATACGCTCAGCGACAGACTTGACAATCTCGGCGGAAGACTGGATTACATTCAGGATGTAATACTTTATCCAATGAGCAGCAGTGTAACGTCCGCTATGAATTCGCTTACCAGAACGCTTAACAGTTTAAGGAGCGATGCAAGCGACATTACGGACGCGCTTATTAAGCCACTTACACAGCTGCAAATTTTATTGAGAGAGGCTCAGTCTGAAATAAATAAGCTGAACTCGGATATCGATCGTGTCCAAAGCGAGATTGACCGGATTTTGGAGGATATACACAAGCTGCTTGAGGATATAGATGATATAGAAATTCCGTATCCGTCATCAGTTCCGTCATACTCTCCGTCCATACCCGGCTTGTTCGGAAAAGCGCTGTCCGACTTGTTTTTCATGCCGGTTTATGCTGACGAGACTGTAAATTTGTCTGAGGATGAAATCAAGTCAGAACTCAAGGATGTGACAAACGTTGATATAAGCACACCCAGAGATGTGTCGGGTATGCCGACAGATAACGCCGTTGTCATATACTGCGTAAACAGCGGAAACGTCAGCGGTGAAAGCAATATCGGCGGTATATGCGGAACTGTCGGTATTGAGTCGGCAATAAGAAACGGAAAGAACTTGACCTTGCAAAACGGCACAATACTGACGTCGTCATCAATAGTCAAGGCGGTTATAAGCGGCTGTATCAGCGAGAGTGATATAATCAGCAAGAGCGGATATGCCGGGGGTATAGCGGGCGATTCGTATTTCGGAATTATCAAAAATTCCGCCGCAAGCGGAACCGTAGACGCAGAAGAGAGCAGCCACGCCGGAGGTATAGCCGGTTATTCGGGCGGAAAGATCAACCAATGTATTGCCATTACGGACTTAGAGGGCAAGTCATACATAGGCGGCATAGCAGGCGAAGCTGATGAGATTACGACATGCTATGCACTGCCGAGAATAAGCGGCAGCCCGGAAAAGAGCGGCGCAATAACCGGTACAGCCGAGGGAATTGTGCTTAATAACTATTTTATCAAGGAGGGGCTCAGCGGCATTAACGGCGCTGACTTTGACGGCAAGGCTGTTGCACTGGAATGGAATGAGATTACGGGAATCGGCACAATACCGGAGGCAATGAAGGGCTTTAATGATGATACGTGGTATGTGGGCAGTGATGATATTTTCCTGCCGCAGAACCGTGTCTTGTCAGATAACACTGCTTCGTCTGTCGGCGCATTGATTAAGGCGCGGTCAGCCGAGATGGCGCGGTTCCATTTTAAGGTTGAGTTTATTATCGATGATGTGACTGTCAAGGATATGGTTGTTGATTACAATACCGTGCTGGATCCGTCCGAAGTTCCGCAGCTTGAAACAAGAGACGGTTACTGCCCGCAGTGGAGCAGGGATACAAAAGAGCCGATACGCCGAAACACCAAGTTCCGCGCCGAATATATTGACGCAGTAAAGACAATAGGCACGGACGAAGAACCGCCGCTTTTGCTGGTGGATGGCAACTTCAAGGAAGATTCGTCCGTCAGGGCGTGGGAGACTGACCCGGTGGGTGAATACGACAGGAATTATAGTGAGGTCGCGGCATATGGTTTTGAAATAAGCCCCGAATACAGCGGCAAAATCAGAGTACATATCCGTGACAAGGACGGCAAGGGCAATTATATCGGCATTGTACGCGGCGGAAAGACGAGAATCCTTGAGGCAGAGCGCGATGGAAGCTATCTGGTGTTTGAATTAGACGAGCCGAGCGAGTTTACAATACTCCATAAGCGCAGCAACGGCTGGAAGATTGCCGGAATAATTATGCTTGCCCTCGGCGTTTTGATATTTATCTTTATTTTGGTGAAAAGGAGACTGGATTCCGGCAATTCAGAAAAACCGGACAGCGTATCAGACACTGCTGATGAAGCAGAAGTAAAAGCTGAAAATAAAGAAATATCGAAAAAAAAGAATAATTTACCGAAATCAGCAAAGGATAAGGATAGTTAATCATAAAACAGGTTGACAAATACCGGCTGAGGAATTATAATTTAAGGGTCAGATGGAATAATATAATTATATTTGATTCAGGCAGAATAATTGTATTAATCTAAAATAAATAAACGGAGGTAATAAAAATGAAATATGTATGTGATGTCTGCGGCTATATTTATGATGAAGCAGCAGGAGACCCGGATAACGGAATTGCGCCCGGCACAAAGTGGGAGGATGTTCCTGAGGATTTCCTGTGTCCCCTCTGCGGCGTAGGCAAGGACCAGTTCAGCAAGATTGATTAATCGAAGAAGCTACAAAGGGCTGCTGCGGTGAGAAACGCAGCAGCTTTTTGTTGTTTGTGTTGTAAATTGTAGTTTGACGAGGAGTTATTGCAAGCTAAGCTTGCAGCCGGAGACCGCCCATGCAATGGGCGGTAA
>CAJKEB010000025.1 GCA_905198865.1 uncultured Eubacteriales bacterium | reverse complement strand
GACTTCGTCCGCCTACCGATGCTCGCATTAAACCGCCGAGTTGCGGTTTAGTCAAATAAACTATAATTTGTAACACAACAAGAAACTGCCTCATATAAATGGGGCAGTTCCTTATTTTTATTAAGTTATATCATATTAAGCAATTCCTGCTCGGTTAATACAGGTATACCCAGACTATTTGCCTTGTCGAGTTTGCTTCCGGCTTCCTCACCGGCAACAACGAAATCGGTTTTCTTCGACACGCTGCCGCTGACTTTGCCGCCGTTTGTCTCTATCAGCTTTTTTGCCTCACTGCGTTTCATGGTCGGGAGCGTTCCGGTCAGAACAAAAGTTTTTCCGTCGAACTTATCACTCGCCTTTTGGCTTTCATAAGTCATATCTACACCGCAGCGTCTCAGATGCTCAATCAGATTTATTGAGGCTTCCTCCGAAAAATAATGAACAAGGCTCTTTGCCATCTTTTCGCCAATATCGGGAATAGCCGAAATCCGCTCCTCATCCGCTTTCATTACCTCATCTATTGAGTCGAAGCGTTCAGCTATCAGCTGAGCCGCTCTTGAGCCGATAAGCCGTATTCCAAGGCCGAAAAGAACTCTGTCAAGTCCTCTGCTTTTTGACTTCTCGATTGACTCTATCAGATTCTTCGCCGATTTCTCGCCAAAGCCTTCAAGTCCTGAAATATCCTCTTCCTTAAGCTCATACAAGTCACCCGGCGTCTTTACTAGCCCCAAATCCATGAATTTTTCAACGATAGCAGAACCGAGACCGTCTATATTCATTGCCGGCTTTGACGCAAAATGAATTACGCTTCTGAGCTGCTGCGCCGGACAGTTTGAATTTGTACATCTGACTGCCGCCTCGTCGTCTATTCTCTCGACCGGTTCACCGCACACCGGGCAGTTCTTCGGCATCTCATACACTGCGGAATTCGGCTTACGCTTTGATTTAACAACGCCGACAACCTCAGGGATAACATCACCGGCCTTCTGGATAATCACCGTATCACCTATCCGAATATCCTTTGCGCGAATATTGTCAATATTATGGAGCGTTGCGCGCGAGATAAGCGAACCTGCAACCCTCACAGGTTCAAACACTGCGTTAGGCGTGACAACTCCGGTTCTGCCGACCTGCAGAACAATATCAAGCAGCTCGGTTTCTTTTTGCTCCGGCGGGTACTTATACGCCGTCGCCCACTTAGGCGTCTTTGTATTCTGACCCAAAACCTCACGTGAGTATAGGTCATTGACCTTAACAACCGCACCGTCAATATCAAATGTTAATTCACCGCGGAGATCACCCAGACGCATTATTTCGTCATACACCTCATCAATACCGTGCTGAATACGCCTGTCCGGAATGACCTTGAAGCCAAGCTTTTCCATATAGTCAAGGCTTTCGCTGTGGGTTTTAAATTCAAGTCCTTCAGCGGACTGGACGTTAAATACAAATATATCCAGGTTTCTCTGTGCGGCAATCCTGCTGTCAAGCTGCCTGAGTGACCCGGCAGCCGCATTTCTCGGATTTGCAAAAAGCGGTTCGCCGGATAGCTCACGGATTTCATTAAGCTTTAAGAACGCCGATTTCGGCATAAACACCTCGCCCCTGACCTCAAGCCTCGGAACGGGTTCTGTCAGCTTCAGCGGAATACTTTTGACGGTTTTAAGGTTATTTGTTATATCCTCGCCGACATTGCCGTCGCCGCGGGTCGAGCCTCTGACAAACTCGCCGTTTACGTACTCAAGCGAAACGGATAACCCGTCAATCTTGAGTTCTGTCACATATTCAACCTTTTCAATTCCCAAAGCCGCCACTGTTCTCTTATCAAAGTCAATCAGCTCCTGCTTGTCAAACACATCGGTAAGGCTCTGCATCTGTACTGTATGCACGACCTGTTCAAACTCGGTCAGAACCTCACCTCCGACTCTCTGACTCGGAGAATCGGAGGTTTTAAGCTCCGGATACGCTTCTTCAAGCTCAATCAGCTCACGCATAAGCCTGTCATACTCGAAGTCGCTTATCTTCGGAGCGTCCAATACATAATAATCCCTGTTCGCCTCGTTTAATATCTGTTTTAATTCTTCAACTCTCGTTTTTGATTTGGTTATATCACTCATAAATTCCACTCTAAAAATAATACTGAAATCGGTTTAACTGTTTAATTCGAGCTTTCCGACTATATCTTTAACACTTTCAAAGCCGTTTTGGTCAAGGTAATCGTTTATTCCGTTCCTGACCCTGATCCACGCATAGGGATCAACTATTCCGGCAGTTCCGACTGACACTGCGTCAGCGCCAGCAAGCAAAAATTCAATCGCATCCTCGCCGGTCGATATGCCGCCCATTCCGATAATCGGTATTTTAACAGCCTGGCGTACCTGATACACCATTCTGACTGCAACAGGCTTAACCGCCGGACCTGAAAGTCCGCCCATGTTATTATTGAGGACAGGACGTCTGGTTTTTATATCAATCTTCATACCAAGAAGCGTATTGATAAGCGAAACAGCATCTGCTCCGCCGGCTTCCGCCGCTCTTGCCATCTCGGCAATATCGGTCACGTTGGGCGAAAGCTTCACGATAAGCGGAACCTTTGATACCGCCTTAACCTTTGATGTAATCTCCTCGACCATTTTGGCGTTTGTTCCGAAAGCCATTCCGCCCTCCTTGACGTTCGGGCATGAAATGTTGAGTTCAAACATATCCAGCTTGTCATCCAAAATTTCAGCGACTTCAACATAGTCCTCTATAGCTGAACCACATAGGTTTGCGATTAGCTTTGTATCAAACTTTCTGAGCCACGGAAGCTCATGCTCAATGAAATATTCAGCGCCCGGATTTTGAAGTCCTACACTGTTTAATATACCCGATGTCACCTCCGCAATTCTCGGAGACTTATTGCCAAGTCTCGGCTTAGCCGAAAGCGCCTTAAGGCAAACAGCTCCGATATTTGACAAGTCAAAATATTCGGCATATTCATGTCCGAAGCCGAACGTACCAGAACCGGTGGTAACGGGATTTTTCCATTCCACACCTGCAATATTAACGCTCAAATCAGCCATCAAAATCCACCTCCGCTCCGTTAAATACAGGACCGTCCTTGCACACGCGCCTGCGTGAGCCGTCCTTCATTGTGCAGGTACATGTGACACATGCGCCGACACCGCATCCCATTCTTTCTTCCATGGATATGATGCACTCGATATTATTCTCTCCGCACAATTCGGCGGCAATTCTCATCATCGGCTTGGGACCGCAGGTATAAACCCTTTCAATTTTGCCGCCCGATGCAATACGGCTTTTAAGTATATCCGTCACAAAGCCCTTGCAGCCGATACTTCCGTCATCACTGGCAACAAAAACCGCTTCAGAAGCGCCTGAAAACTCATCTATCATAACCGTATTTTTTTCATCTCTGAAGCCGAGCATTACAATCGGCTTCTTAGGCAGACTTTTCGCAAGCTTTAAAAGCGGGAAAATACCTATACCGCCGCCAAGCAGAACTATATCGCCGTCAGGAATACCGCCCTCAAATTCAGTATCAAATCCATTGCCCAAAGGACCCAGAATATCAAGTCGCTGACCGACCTTTACTTTTGCTAGGCTCTGAGTTCCTTTACCTCTGACTTCAAACACAAATCTGACAAAACGATTGCTGGGACAATCGCAAATACTTATAGGACGTCTCAAAAAAGTATCACCGCCGCACAGAACATGTACAAACTGACCGGGCTTTGCCTTTCCGGCAATTTCCGGGCAATCAACCACATAATCATAAAGACCGGGACGCGGTGATGATTTTGACACAAGTTCACATATCATATACCAAACCTCCAAACCTAATACTATCTAATCCATCATTTTAAACAAGAGAAGTTTCCAGTACAATCAGGCAAAGCTTTGCTTTAAAAAATTGCCCAAAACCCAACTTCCGGTCTGCCAAGCCACGGATCGGCAATGCCGCAAACCTCTGCCTGATTGCAGTAAACAAATAATTTGAAAAACATAGTTCTTCGATAGTCTGACACTATTTTATTATAGTGCAGACATAATATCATCACGCATTCTGATTGCTTCGGCTCTTGCTGCTTCGCCTACACTGCCGCCGTTCTTCTTATATGCACACATTATTGAGCGTGAAGCGTTGACTATTGCGCCAAGTCCGTCATGGTTAAAGCTCTTTGCAACGTCCTCTGCCTTTCCGCCCTGCGCTCCGTAGCCCGGAACAAGAAAATAAGTATGCGGTATGATTTCTCTGATTCTCTCGGCTTGCTCCGGATATGTTGCGCCAACAACCGCGCCGAGATTTGCATATCCGTACTTTCCGATACTGCCCTCACTCCATTTTTTGACAAGCTCTGCCATATGCTCATATATCGGCTTGCCGTCACAGGTCAAGTCCTGAAGCTCACCGGAGGACTTATTCGAAGTTTTTACCAGAATAAACAGGCTCTTGTCGTTCTTAGCCGCCTGTTCTACAAACGGCTGTACACCGTCCGTTCCGAGATACGGGTTAACTGTAAGGCTGTCCGCATCAAAAGCAAACTCCTGCTTTGAGCCAAGCTCAGTCTTTCCGAGATATGCCTTTGCATACGCCTCGCTTGTTGCGCCTATATCGCCTCTTTTAGCGTCAAGAATAACATACAGTCCCTTCTGCTTTGCATAGTCAATCGTCTTTTTCAGGCACTTAATACCTTCAATGCCGTACATCTCATAATACGCGCACTGCGGCTTTACTGCCGGAACTATATCATAAAGCGCGTCAATCAATTCTTTGTTAAAATTAAATATCGCGTCCGCAGCTCCTTCAAATGTCTCGCCGTACTTATCAAAAGACGCCTTTAACATTTCCTCAGGGAGATAGTCAAGCTTCGGGTCAAGTCCGGCAACTGTCGGATTATTCTTTTCTCTTATTTTTTCTATCAGTACATCTATCATTTCGGTAAGCTCCTTTCAGCTTTTATATATTCTGAAATATTTATATCAACTTAAATTATCTCTTGTAAACGACTTTTCCGCCGAGAATTGTATAATCAACTCTGCCGTACAGTTTCATGCCGTCATACGGACAATTATTGTTTTTAGAAGCGAATTTGCTTATATCAACGGTATACTCATTCTCGGTATCAAACACAACAACATCGGCCGTCTTTCCAATGCCAAGACTTCCTTTATCAATTTTTATTATCTCTGAAGGATTGACAGACATCTTCTCAATCAGCTGAGAAAGCGTGAGCCTGCCCGTCTTTACGAGGTTTGTATAACTCAGACCGAGTGATGTTTCAAGTCCGACAATTCCGTTTGCAGCAAGCGCGAACTCGATTTCCTTGCTGTCGCTGTCGTGCGGCGCATGGTCGGTTGCGATTGCATCAATCGTACCGTCCATAAGCCCCTCAATAACAGCCTCGACATCCTCTTCATCACGAAGCGGAGGATTCATTTTTGCGTTTGTATTAAATCCGTCGACTGCCTTTTCTGTCAAAGAAAAATAGTGCGGTGCGGTTTCGCATGTGATTTCTGCGCCGCGCTCCTTTGCCCTGCGTATTGCATCGATTGAATTCTTAGTGCTGACATGACACACATGAAGTCTTCCTCCGACCTCCTCGGCAATCAGGACATCGCGGCTTATGGCAACGCTTTCTGCGCATTTAGGAATACCTCTGAGTCCGAGATATGTTGACATATGCCCCTCATTCATTGTGCCGCCGTCAACCAAATCCAGATCTTCACTGTGGGACATAACAGGTATATCAAACATTTTCGCATACTCAAGCGCGCGGCGCATAAGCGACGGAGTCAGAACAGGTCTGCCATCGTCCGAAACGCCAACCGCTCCTGCATTTTTCAGCTCGCCGATTTCTGCCAGCTCCTGACTCTTTTGTCCCTTTGTGATACAGCCGGTAGTGAGAACATTAGTAAGTCCTACCTCTTTGCCTCTGTCCGTCACGTACTTAACCAAAGCTGCGTTATCCACAACCGGATCTGTGTTCGGCATACATACAACGGTTGTGACACCGCCGTGTGCCGCCGCCGCACTGCCGGTAGCTATATCCTCTTTATACTCATATCCCGGCTCGCGAAAGTGTACATGCAAATCAATCAAGCCGGGGGCAACCACCTTGCCCTCGGCGTTGATAACCTCTGCACCGCCGGCTTCGATGTTTTTATCAACTTTTGAAATAACCCCGTCTGTTATAAGTACATCAAGCTTTTCATTAATATTGTTTTTCGGATCAACAACCAATCCGCCCTTTATCAAAATACTTGAACCTGAATTTATATCCATTTCTGAACTTCCTCCTACTCTCCAAATCTCTTTCCGTTGGCAAGCATGTTAAGCACTGACATACGAACGCATACTCCGTTTGTGACCTGCTCTTTTATCACGCTCTGACTGCCGTCAACTATGTCAGGATTAAGCTCAACCCCTCTGTTAACCGGACCCGGATGCATAAGTATAGCGTCAGGCTTTGCAAGAGCAAGCCTTTCTTTGTTTACGCCAAAATACTTGTTGTATTCTCTGACAGACGGGAACAGACCCTTTTTCTGTCTTTCAAGCTGAATTCTCAGACCCATTACGACATCTGCCCCTTCAATCGCCTTTTCAACGTCATTATAAACAGCAACGCCAAACTCTTCAAGATTAACAGGCATCAAAGTTGACGGTCCTGCAAGAGCAACCTCGGCGCCCAGCTTCTTAAGGCCGTATATATTGCTTCTTGCAACACGGCTGTGCTTTACATCGCCGATGATTGCGACCTTAAGCCCCTTTATACTGCCCTTTTTCTCTATCATAGTCATCATGTCGAGAAGCGCCTGCGTCGGGTGCTCATTCATTCCGTCACCGGCATTGACAATTTTCGATTTTGTGTACTTTGAAACCAGATGCGGTGCGCCGGACTGATTATGACGGATTATTATAACATCCGTTCCCATTGCCTCAAGTGTGCGGACAGTATCGATAAGTGTTTCACCTTTAGCTACACTGCTGCTGCTTGCCGAAACATTTGCCGCAACAGCGCCGAGATACTTTGAAGCAAGCTCAAACGACACTCTTGTTCTTGTACTGTTCTCAAAAAACAAGGTAATTATACTTTTGCCGTTTAATAACGGCGACTTTTTCACGTCATTAAGTAGCACTTCTTTTTTCAGCCTGAAGGCGTCCTCCAAGATTGCATTTATATCCTCTGCCGAGGTTTCTTTTAAGCCCAGTAAATTCTCTATCATTGCTTTTCCTCTGTTGTATAATTAAAAGTTTAACATAATTGTTTACGTAAATAATTAATTAATAAATCTATATTTTAAATTCTGCCGGTCTGCTGCGCTTTTCAATCAGCACACATGTCTCACCGTCAACTTCATCAAGGTGCAGCGCGACACGCTCAAGGTTTGAGCTTGGAACACGCACGCCGACATAGTCGGCGCTGATAGGGAACGACCTTCTGCCCCTGTCAATAAAGCAGGCAAGCTGAACCTCGGACGGTGAACCCAAATTAAGCAAAGCGTCAATCGCTGTATGAATCGTTTTGCCGGTATACAGTATGTCATCAACAAGTATGACAATCTTGTTATCGATCGAAAAACCAATATCCGTATCGTTAAGCACAGGGTATTTTGCAATCAGATTATGATCCGAACCGTATAGAGTAATATCAAGCGTTCCGACCTCGACATTCATCTCACCGGATTTGACTATCCGCTCAGCGAGCATTTTAGCAATGTTTGCACCGCGTCTGACAATTCCGATAAGACAAACGCTCTTCTCGCCGTAATTCCTCTCGATAATCTGACCTGCAATCCGTGAAAGCTTCTTCTGAATTTCATCTTTTTCCAAAATCACAGTCTTCATAAAAATACCCCCTTATTCCAAAATAGCAAAGGCAAAAATTGCCCTTGCTACTATTATATCCTAATATTACCTGTTTGTCTACAAAATTTTTCCCAAAATAAATTAAATAATTATTTAATATTACTTCTTGATTAAATATAATTCTCCGTCTGCGGATGCCGTAAAATCACGATTTATTTCTTAAAACTTCAAGCACACTTGCGTAATACTCCGGCAAATCCGAGGTGAACTCCATATACTCGTGGCTTGTCGGGTGGATAAATCCCACCTTATATGCGTGAAGTAATTGCCCTTTCAGATTAAACTCCTCTTTTTTTACGCCGTAGGTCTTGTCCCCGACAATCGGGTGACCGTTTTTTGACATGTGTACACGGATTTGATGAGTGCGTCCCGTTTCGAGAATGCACTCAACAAAGGTATACTTTCCGAAGCGTTCAAGCACGTTATAATTCGTAACCGCCTCACGGGAATTGTGATAGGTTATTGTCATCTTTTTTCTGTCGGACGGGTGTCTGCCTATCGGCGCGTCTATTCTGCCCTTATCACTTTTTATATTGCCGTGTACCAAAGCCTTGTACGCACGGGTCAAACTGTGTTCTTTAATCTGCTCAGACAAAAACTGATGTGCCTTGTCATTTTTGGCAACGAGCAAAAGTCCGCTTGTATCTTTATCTATTCTGTGGAGTATTCCCGGACGTTTCTCTCCGTTTATGCCGGACAACGAATCGCCGCAACGCCATAACAGCGCATTGACCAGCGTACCGCTGTAGTTGCCGGCTGCCGGATGAACAACCATTCCCTGCGGTTTGTTAACCACAAGCATATCGCTGTCCTCATACACGATTTCAAGCGGAATGTCCTCAGCAATAATCTCAGCATCATCGGCTTCGGGAATAGTAACCGTCAGCTTGTCGCCCGGCTTCAGCTTATAATTCGCCTTGGTTACTACGGTATCACCAACACGCAGATTTCCGTCGAGTATGAGCTTTTTTATTCTTGACCTTGTGACATCAGCCATGTTATCAGACAAAAACTTGTCAATCCGCTCTCCTGCTCCATTATCCGGCTCAGCGATATATGTCATTATCTCAGCGGAATTAATTTCTTCATCTGCTCCGCCGCTTATCTTGTCGCTTAACATAATTACCTCTTAATTCAAAAAGTATATTTATTCTTTCTCGGATTCAATCAAATTTTTATTATCATCGGCAAAAAATATAAAATGTACAACAAGTGCCGCTGCGCCGACACACACTGCTATATCGGCAATATTGAACACAGGGAAGTTGATTAATCTGAAATCAAGAAAGTCAACAACAAAGCCTTTAGATACACGCTCAATCATGTTGCCAATTGAGCCGCTGAAAATAAGCACTGTACCAAGCTTAAGCCATGCGTCTTTGCTGTGCGCTTTGTAAAAATATATTCCAAGCACAACAAGGATTATTATCGACAGAGTGACGAACACTATCCGCTTGTCACGAAGCATACCGAATGCCACACCGCTGTTTTCAACATATGTAAGATGCAATATCCCGTTTATAATCGGAACACTGCTGATGTCCATGAGATTCTTTACAGCTAAATACTTTGTAAATATATCCAAAGCCAAAACCAATATACCGATAATGCAATAAATCATTCTATTCTGTCCTTCAATCAAAATTTATTCTTTATAATAAACAAGGGATTGGTATGGGAATTATTTTCCAACCAATCCCGGAACAAAAGTTCGGTTTAATCATTTACCGGAACATACTCGCCGTTCTCGTCCAGCTTAATCCTCGGCAGTTCCTGGGTTACCTTTTCTATTTGAGCCGCAATGCTTGAATTGAGCTTGCCCAAATCCAAATCGCTGTCCTCAGGCATATCGGGTATATCGTTTATATCGCTTTTTATAACCTCGACTGCCTCAGCGCTGCTTCGGATTACCTTGTCGGTATCAATGTTTATATCAGAATACTGCTTGATTGTTTCAAGCTGTGAATTCAGAAGCGACACCACCTTTGCCTTAAACACCTCAACGCTGCGCTTCATTTCTTCATAGCGATAATTAATTCCGGCAACCTCCTTTGCTGCCTCATTAATAATTTCGCCTGCCTTGGTCTCAGCGTTTTTGATTATAACCTGTGCCTGTTCGTGAGCGTTGGAACGTATCTCATCGCCGGCGCCCTTTGCAACCGAAAGCGCATTCTTAAGCGTTGACTCCATGGACTTATACTGCTTTACCGCATCTGTAAGCATGCCTATTCTGTCCATAGCCGCAAGATTCTCCTGATATATCTTTTCGTAACAAAGCGATACCTCCTGTAGAAAGCTATTCACTTCAGAAATACTGTAACCGCGCATTTCCTTTTTGAATTCTTTGTTTTCAATATCAGCAGGTGTAAGCATAACCATATCCTCCAATTCAGTCTATTACGGCAATTATGCCCGAATTTCCAATACCTGAGCCGTGTTAAACACCTTTTAACATGCTCAAATGTACTTCTCTATTATAATACTATTTCTGCCTTTTCTGGTTATTCCACAAATCTCGGTTAATTTAAATCTTCCGAATGATCTGACAGAAATCAGGTCGCCTTCACCGACAATACATGAAACGCTTTTTGCTGTCTCAAAGTTCAGATTGACCCTTTCCGCCTTTATAAGCTCCGCGGCCTTTGAACGCGAAATATTAAGCGCTGCCGAAACAACGCAGTCAAGCCTGAGTGATGACACAGTTTCACGCAGGAACTGCGTTTTCTTCTTCGGAATACTCGTGTTTGACAAAACCACGCTCCGAATACTGATTCCATGTCTGCCGATTTTAGTGAGATTGTCAATTATATAACCGGCCATTTCAGGTCTGACAAACACTAAGCACTTATCATCAAACGGCAGAATATCGCCAATATTCTCACGCTTTATTCCAAGTCCCATCAGGCTTCCGAGATAGTCTCTGTGGCTTAAATCCGCAATATTCCGACCGGTTATTTCCAGTACGGAAATCAGGCTGTCATAATCCGGCTCGATATACTCCGGACAGCAGATAAACATGCAGCGTTCAGCTTCATCGTATCCGCCGAAAAACTCAGTCTTTAAGTCCGGCGGAATTTCCCCGGCAATCTCAGCCGACGCAACCCGAACCTGATGCGGGTCAAGAAAACCGACCGTCTTTTCGGTATACTGTCGCTCTGCGCTCCGGACGGCGTCAAAAACCTTTGACACTATCAGCTTGTCGTCCGGGCTTATATTTGCAGGTTTATTCATTGATTAAAAATTAACCCCAGTTCTCGCCAAAGCTGCTCCTATCGTTCAGAACCCCAATATTGCAGGGCGCAATCAGGAATATACCCTTTGAAACCTTTTGAATATTACCATCCAAAGCATAAACGGCACCGCTTATGAAATCAACAATTCTGCGCGACGTAGGAGTATCAACAGCCTCGAGATTTATTACTATCGGCTTTCTCTCCTTCAGGTAATTGGTAATGTCTGTTGCTTCCTCATATTTTTCGGGACGCATGATAACCAGCTTCATCTGAGGGTTGTCCTCATATCTGTTTACTCTTGCGCTGTTTCTTACAGAATTTCTTCTGCTGGGCATATATGATTCATTACTGTTTCTTTGCGGCTCATCATACATATCCTCATCAGCATAATCATCATAATATTCCTCTTCGTATGTATCCCCCACATCTACACCAACCAAATTGTACACCTTATCCATAAAGCTTCCCATTTTGTTACCTCCTATAATTTCTGTATATTCATAGATTTCATATTTAACAAATTTATTTAATATTCTTTGAGCTGTAATCCCTCGCGCCGAATATTGCGGTTCCTACTCTTATCATAGTGGCTCCTGCTTCAATCGCTTCTTTGTAGTCATGCGTCATTCCCATCGAAAGCTCTTTAAGCCTATGCTTGTCGGCAAGCGTCTTTAGCTCGCTGAAGACGCTGAGATTTTGTTCGCGGCTGTAGTCTCTGACGGATATTGTCATAAGCCCGGTAACCCTTATATTTTCAAGCTGTCTGACCTCATCTAAAAAACCGTCCAACTCGCCCGGACTTATGCCAAACTTGCTTTCCTCGCCCGAAACATTTACCTGAATCAGTACGTCCTGGACAATGCCTACAGTCTTTGCTCGTTTGTTAATTTCAAGAGCCAGAGGAATACTGTCAAGCGAATGAATAAGTGCAGCCTTGCCAACGATGTGGCGAACCTTGTTTTTCTGAAGATGTCCGATCTGATGCCAGCGCACATCGCTTATCTCATCGTACTTTTGAGAAAGCTCCTGTGGTTTGTTCTCGCCGAAATCAGCCGCTCCGGCATCAACAGCTTGTCTCACATACTCAATCGGTTTTGTCTTTGACACAGCGATAAGCGTAATGTCATCGGGATTTCTGCCGCACTCTGAGGCAATTTTTCTGATATCCTCAAGCACACTAAGATAATTCTTTTTTATATCTAAAACTTCATCTTTATTCAGCGCTTCACTCATATTATCACCTTGTAATAATTTATCTTAATGCTCTCGCTTTACTGTCTGACAACTTTACCTTCTTCAATGCCCTTTGTATTTATGATAACCTCATCGTATATTTCAAGATGAGTTTCATAATTTGAATCTATAACCGCTTTTATAATCGCCCATTCCTTATTGTTGTACAAAAGCTCCACCGGAACAAATCTTGCGACACCCAAACGGATAACATATACACCCTGCTTGCCGTCAATAACGCGCAAAGCGGAGGACGGAACCTTTATTCCGTCTGAACTTTCAGTCAGAAGCTCAGCGGACACCTTGCTGGTTGTATATATAGAATCGATATATCTTGTGGAATACACGGTTATTGCAACCTTACCGCTCTCCGGTTTTGAAATTGCTGTAACCGAACCCGTAACAATACTGTCGGACAAATCATAGAACTTAAGGCTGACATTGCCTCCTACTTCAAAGTTCTCCGCGTCCTTTTCAGGTATAATACCAACAAAGTACCATTCGTAGTTATCAATAACCTTGCACACTGCTTCGCCCGAAGTCACAGTCGATGCAGTAGAAACATCTTCTTTTTTTATGCTGTTTAAGTAAGACGGTGTAGCGTCACCCATCATGTCAACAGAAAGCGCCGTTTCGTATCCGTCGATTTTTGACGAAAAAACTCCCGCACGCGGTGCGATAATCTCCTGCCTTTCATCGGTGATACCGCTTTCAAGCTCGCTCAACTCATCATTTAACTCTTCAAGCTTCTCTTCGTCAGACTTTCCGTTGCCGGACGCAGCCTGCTTTTTATTAATGTAGTCATTTATTATTTCTTTTTCATCTGCTATATCGGCAAATGTGTTTTTTTCACGAATCTGTGTCAGCTTCTGCGCTTCATCAGCAATGTTAAGTTCGATTTTTACGGCATTCGCCGCATATACATCGGCTTCGCTGTCGCTTTTTTCAAGCTTTTCAATTTCACTTTTTACGGTGCTTATCCTTTCGGTAACAGCAGGGTCAACCTGTCCGTTGTACACGGTGGCAATTACATCGCCTTCATTAACTCTCTGCCCTTCTTTTGCATTACATTCAAGATAACCGTCAATCGTTGTTTCAATAAGTTCCTGCTCTCTGAAAATATATCCGTCCGCAAGCACATATTCTTCAATACTTCCCTTAAGCGCGGTAAATGTTTCAACTGAATTGCCTGCTCTGAAAAAAATACTTATTACAAGAAAAAACGCTGCAAATACTAAAAAAAGCTTCGGTATAAGAAATAACCTTTTTTTCAGATTTCTTTTCCGTCTTTTCTCATATATTGTATTAGAATTGTCAGTAGTTTTTGCCATAAAAGACTACCTCCAATCATACAAACAGTAATTACAGTTTTCTGTTAATAAAGCGTCTATAGCATCTAAACATACATATCCAATCTACATTTGTAATTATTATAATACGTTAAAATTATCATGTAAACCACAATCAAAAAGTTGTTGCCAAACTGTAACTTAATTGTAAAACAAAAGGCTGAATATGCTAATTTATCACATATTCAGCCATATTATTTCATTATTCCTTTTAAACCATGTAAGCTGACGCTTGGCGTATCTCCTTGACTCCTGCTTGATTTTGTCAATCGCCGCATCAAGTGTGCATCTGCCTTCAAAATATTCAACGAGCTCCTTATATCCTATTGCCTGCATCGAAGTCGCATCACGGCTTATTCCCATTTCAAGCAAATTCTTAACCTCATCCAAAAGTCCGTTTTCAAGCATTATATCGACGCGCTTGTTTATACGCTCGTACAATTCCTCTCTCGGTCTGTTAAGCCCATAAATCTCAGCGTTATAAAGACTTTCCCTGACAGACTCACGGTCAAGCTCCGTTTTTGTTTTGCCGGTTGTCTTGTAAATTTCAAGCGCCCTGATTACCCTTTTCAGGTTATTCGGATGTACGGCTTCCGCAGACTTTGGGTCTACTTTCTTTAACATATCATGCACATACTCATTGCCGTGTTCTTCCGCTGCCTTCTGAAGCTCACTGCGATACTCAGGGGCACTTTCATTTTCGGCAAAATCAATGTTTTTAATCACACTGTCAAAATACAGTCCGGTACCGCCGCACAAAATCGGAACTCTGCCCCGCGCCAGTACATCGTCTATACACGACCTTGCTTCTGTGACAAACCTTGCCACACTGTAGTTTTCCCATGGTTCGGCGATATCAATCATATGATGTGGTATGCCGTCCATTTCGTACTTTGTCGGCTTTGCCGTTCCTATATCCATATGCCTGTAAATCTGCATTGAATCGCACGATATTACTTCGCCGCCGCACTTTTTAGCAAGCTCAATGGCATATGCGGTCTTTCCCGACGCTGTCGGACCTACTGCGCCGTAAATCTTTGGTTTAATGCTGTCACTCATATTTACCTCAAATATACTCGATTACTATAAAGATTTAAACTATGCGCTTAAACATCTTTTCTATTTCATACTTTGTCTGCTCAACCACAATCGGTCTGCCGTGCGGACAGGTCTTAATGCCCTTTGAATACAGCTCGTTCACTTGATTTATCACCTCTGCCATTTCTGACATTGACAACTTATCATTTGCCTTTATCGCATATTTACACGAAATCATATCAAGAGCTTTCTCTTCAAAATCTGCGACCGGGTGACGGATGTTATCCACATATGCGTCAACAATCTCAAGCAGTAAATCCCTTATTTCATCATCGCTTCCTATGATAGGCGTCTCGTTTACAAGAACCGCATTTTTGCCGAACTCCTCTATCTTAAAGCCAAACCTTTCAAATTCCTTTAAGTTTGACATAAGAGCGTCATACTCAATATGACTTAAGCTCACAACAACCGGCGCCAGCAGCACCTGCGACATTCTTTCGCCTTCAAAATAAGAATGCTTTAAGTCCTCAAACCTTGCTCTTTCGTGAGCGGCGTGCTGATCAATCATGTAAAGCTTATCCTGCTGACAGGCCAATACATATGTATCGAAAAGCTGACCTATTATCCGATAATCCGTAAGCAATGCCGAACCGTCTCTGCCGTCGCCGAACACCTCGCCGTCCGTGATGCTGCCGTCTTTTGTAAAGTTTATCTGTCCGAGTGTATCTTCTTTCGCATCGGCTGCATTGATATTCTTTTCATCGCTGGCTTTCTTATCATCATCAATTATATTATATATGTCTACGCTCTTATTATCGGCAGCCGCAGCTTCTTTTACAGCTTTGGATATGTCAGTTTTGGGCGTTGTGTAGTTTAAGAAATTATTAATTATCTCAGGAGTCAGACCTGAAGATACGTCGTGCAATCTTGCAGAACTGAATCCGTTTGAATTTTCTACACTGTACTTGAAATCATGACCGGTATTAGTTTGCTTCAGTTTTTGCGAGGTGTTAACTTCAGCCGGCGATAAATCAGATACCGGGCTTAATTCCTGCTTAGGCTCAGTCTGCGATATATTCTTTTGATTTAAAGCCTCGGAATTGTTTATCTCACCGTAAAACGCATTTTTTATAGCGTGATACACAATATCATAAAGCGCTTTTTCATTTGCAAACTTAACCTCTGTCTTTGCCGGGTGAACATTAACGTCAACAAGCTCCGGCGGCAGATTTATTTCAAGCACAAAAAACGGGAACTTGCCGACCATTATTGAATTTCTGAAGGCTTCCTCCGCCACCTTTGACACAACATGGTTTTTGATATATCTGCCGTTGACAAAAAGCGTCTGCTTTGTGCGGTTTCCGAAAGATAATTCGGGCTTGCCGACAACACCGCTTATGTGAACGCCCTCTTCAGTATAGTCAACCGGAATAACTGATTTTGCAAACTTAAGTCCATAGACCTTAAGTATTACATTTTTGATGTCGCCGTCGCCGCTTGTGTTGAATATCTGCTTTCCGTCACAAATATAATCAAACGCAATCTCCGGCTTTGAAAGCGCAAGCCTTGTCATAAGATCCGACACATAGCCCGCCTCGGTGCTGTCACGCTTTAAGAACTTCATTCTCGCGGGAACGTTGGCAAACAAATCCTCGACTACCATAATTGTTCCGTCAGCACATGCAATCTCATCAGGCTCACCGCATATACCGTGGTCAACGGTATAGTGAATTCCGACCTCGTTTTGCGCAGTCTTTGTTATTATATCAACCTTTGCCACAGCACATATACTCGCCAGAGCTTCGCCTCTGAATCCCATCGTATTGATTTTGAACAAGTCGTCCGCGTCACGGAGCTTGCTTGTAGCATGGCGCAAAAATGCGGTCGGCACCTGCTCAGGCGGAATTCCCTTACCGTTGTCAGCGACGCGGATCAGCTTTACTCCGCCGTTTTGTATCTCAACAGTTATCTTGTCAGCACCTGCGTCTATAGAGTTTTCAACAAGCTCCTTAACAACTGACGCCGGGCGTTCCGCAACCTCTCCGGCCGCAATCTTGTCCGCAACATCTGAGGGCAGAACCTTTATTATTGAATTCTCTGAACTACTCAATCAAATCACCGCCTTTTATAATAACCCAAAAAACTATAGCTTCTTGGCTCTTGCCTGGAGGTCAAACAGCTTGGTCAGCGCCTCCACGGGAGTAATCGTATTCAAATCAAGCTGTTTAAGCTCGGAAATAACCTCATTGTCCGCTGCACCGAAGAAGTCAAACTGTTCTTCAAATCCATTCGACTTTTTGACGCCGGAATTATTCGTCCTGACATCAACAGTATTAACCTGCTTCTTGTCACGGCTTTCAAGAATTGCGGCGATTTCTTTGGCACGCTTAATTACAGACTTTTTAACGCCGGCAAGAGCCGCAACCTCAACACCGTAGCTCTCGTCCGCTCCGCCGGGGATTATCTTTCTTAAGAACGTTATGTCATCACCGCGTTTTTTGACAGCAATACAGTAATTCTTAACATTATCAATTGTATCTTCAAGCTCGGTCAGTTCGTGATAATGCGTTGCAAACAATGTTTTTGCTCCGCATTTCTTAATGTCGGCAATATGCTCAACTACCGCCCATGCTATACTGAGCCCGTCAAATGTGCTTGTGCCTCTGCCGATTTCGTCAAGGATAATAAGGCTCTTTTGAGTTGCATTGTTTAAAATATATGCAACCTCCTTCATCTCAATCATAAAGGTACTGTCGCCCGAACTCAGATCGTCGGACGCGCCGACTCTGGTAAAGATCTTATCCACAATGCCAATCTCGGCAGACGACGCCGGAACAAAGCTTCCCATCTGCGCCATGAGCACAATAACCGCAACCTGGCGCATATATGTGGACTTACCTGCCATATTCGGTCCCGTTATAATCGAAATCTGGTTTGACGCATTATCAAGCGTTGTATCATTAGGAATGAATACGTTTGATTTGTTTATCGCTTCCACAACCGGGTGTCTGCCGTCTTTGATAATAATTTTGTCTGAATCATTGACATTTGGCATTACATAACCGTTCTTCTCAGCTACTACGGCAAGCGAACACAAAACATCTACCAGACCTATGACGCTTGCTGTCTCACGGATTTTGTCATACTGCTCCGCAATCTTGTCGCGGACATTGCAGAATATGGTATATTCCATATCCGTAACCTTGGTATCCGCATTTAATATTTCGTCCTCAAGCTCCTTAATCTTTGGAGTAATGTACCGTTCAGCATTGACAAGCGTTTGTTTTCTGATAAAGTGCTCCGGAACCTTGTCGGTATTTGACTTGCTGACCTCGATATAATAACCAAAGACCTTATTAAAGCCGAGCTTCATATTCTTTATTCCGCTGCTCTCTTTCTCCTGTTCAACCAGATCCTTAATCCATTCCTTGCCGTCTTTTAATATTCTGCGGACTCTGTCAAGCTCCGCATTGGCGCCTTCCTTAATCATGTTTCCGTTTCTGAGTGAGACGGGAGCCTTCTCGTCAATCGAATCGTCAATCAGCTCATATAAATCCCTGAGGTCAGAGAAGGTTCTGAGCTGCGAAGCCAGCAGCTTGCTCTTGCACCGCATGAGGCATTGTCTGAGCTCCGGCAGTCTTTCAAAAGAACGCTTAAGGCTGAGCAAGTCATGACAGTTTGCCGTCTTATACGTAACCTTGGTCACAGTACGCTCAATATCCGAAATACCCTTAAGTATATCAATAATCTCCTCGCGCAGAAGTGCGTTTTTAAAAAGCTCATCAACAGCATACAGCCGGTTCTGTATAGGAATGCGATTTATCAGCGGCGCTGTAATCATCTTT
Organism: uncultured Eubacteriales bacterium; assembly: GCA_905198865.1. Lineage (GTDB taxonomy): Bacteria > Bacillota > Clostridia > Monoglobales > Monoglobaceae > Monoglobus. The sequence goes on along the minus strand of CAJKEB010000025.1, from coordinate 7,173 downwards.
CGCATAAGCCTGCCGCCCATTGAAGTCTTTGTCTTGTTCAGAACCGAGAGCAGGCTGCCTTTTGTATTACGTTCACGGATTGTCTCGGTTATCTCAAGATTGCGCATACTGTACATATCAATCTGCATTGCGCCCTCGTCTGAGAGTATATCAATACTCTTTAAGTTTCCAAGCTCGGTCTTTTGCGTATCTTTCAAATATTCAAGCATACCGCCGAGACTGCATATAGCAGAATCCATTTTACCAAGGCCGATTTCGGCAGCTGAGCCAAACTGATGTTCAATATTCTTCTCAGATGTATCAAAATCAAAAGCCCAGTCGTAATAATTACGCACGAAGCAGCTGAACTTCTGCTTCAGCATATTTACATAATCCGTATTCTCAAACGCATTGAGATTCATGATAATCTCAGTCGGCGAAAATCTGACCAGCTCGCTCATAATCTCATTTGCCATGTTCTTGCCGTCGTAACAGCCGACAAACACCTCGCCCGTGGTAATATCGACAAACGAAAGTCCTACCGAACTTTCACCTCTGTAAAACGAACACAGGTAGTTGTTCTTCTGGTCATCAAGAGCCGTTGTATCCATAATCGTACCCGGTGTAATAACGCGAATTACCTCACGGCGGACAATGCCTTTAGCTTCTGCCGGATCCTCTGCCTGCTCACAAATCGCTACATTACAGCCGTGTTCGACAAGCTTATTTATATAACTGTCAACAGAATGAAAAGGAACGCCGCACATTGGCGCACGTTCCTCAAGTCCACAGGCACGACCTGTCAGAGCTATTTCCAAGATCTTGGACGCAGTGATAGCGTCGTCAAAAAACATTTCATAAAAATCACCGAGTCTGTACATAAGGATTGAATCGGGATAACAATCCTTAACAGCAAAATACTGCTGCATCATCGGCGTTAATTTTTCTCTGTCTATTATCATCGGTTTCACTCCTATTTCGCACCGGATTTTTAAAGATTAATGGCAGCCTCCGCAGGTTGAGCATGAACCGCCGCAGCTGTGTTCTTCCTCTCCGACAATGAAATGCTTTAAAATGCTATCCATCTGACCGAGGAGCATTTCGTAATCTCTCGCTGCCTCAAGGTATTCTTTAATAGTTGCGTTTGACGCAATCTTTTCGAATTCCTCTTGAAGGAACTGATTTACCTGCTGTGCCTCCTCGGGCGTTGGCTGCTTATCTTTGAATTCCATCATCTTTTGTTCTCTCGTTCTGTTGTAGCCGTCAATCAAAGTTTTTGCTTCTGCATCGCTGAGCAGTTTCTTGCTCGTTTCATCAGCCTTCTGTTTGATAGGACTTATTTTGATAAGCTCACCGAGTTCTCTTGCTTTTTCAAATATTGCTTCCTGATTTGTCATCTTTTTATCTCCTTTTTTACCAAACTCTAAGGGTTTGTATTCTATATGTTAATCTGATATACCATAACTGCTAAAGCTAACAATACACCTTATACGTCTGTTTCTGCTCAGTTGTCCGCTTGTTATACAAAAATTTGTTCAACTTATAACGCGCAAGTCTGTCACAGCTCGCCAAACAACGACCATGTCTGCGCCTGAGTAATTTTTACCTTCTGCATGGTTCCGATAAGCTCGTCAGCCTTAAGGCCGCTGCCTGAAAACGAAAAGTTTACAACCTTTCCGCCCTCTGTTCTGCCGGTCAGAGTGTCGGAATTCGTTTTGCTTACACCCTCGACAAGAACCTCCTCTGTCCTGCCGACATATGCGTCGTTTTTGCGTTTTGAAATCTCATTCTGAACCCTGAGCATCTCATCAAAATTTCTGTGCTTTTGTTCGTCGGTGAGGCTGTCGGGCATTTCTGCTGCCGGCGTTCCCTTACGCTTTGAATATATAAACGAAAATATCATGTCGTATTCCGCTTCTTTGAGGACACTCAGAGTATCATCAAAATCCTCCTGAGTTTCAGTCGGAAATCCGACAATTATATCGGTTGTCAAAACAATATCGGGCATTGCACGGCGAACCTTTGCAAGCTTTTCAAGATACTGCGCTCTTGTATACTTTCGGTTCATATCCTTAAGCACCTTATCCGAACCCGATTGAACAGGGAGATGAAGCTGCTTGCAAATTTTCTTTTCCTCAGCCATTGCCTGGATAAGCTCGTCAGAAATATCCTTAGGGTGGCTTGTCATAAACCGAACCCGCTCAATACCGTCAATTTTGCACACCTCACGCAGAAGCTCATGAAATTTAAGACCCTCGCTGAGGTCATTGCCGTATGAGTTAACGTTCTGACCGAGAAGCATGATTTCCTTATAGCCTTGTTCTGCAACTTCGCGGCACTCGCTTAAAATATCCTCTGCGCTTCTGCTGCGTTCTCTGCCTCTGACATAAGGCACGATACAGTATGTGCAAAAATTATTGCAGCCATACATTATCGGAACCTTTGCAAGCGGCGGCTTGTCGCGCTTCACGGAAATATTTTCAAAAATCGAACCTGTCTCGTTCTCAATATCAAACACTCTTTGTTTTTCCATTGCCTCGCTCAAAATCTGAGGGAAACGATAAAGCGCATGAGTACCGAAAACCATGTCAACATGCCTGTATTTTGACTTTATTGTATTTGCGATATGCTCCTGCTGCATCATACAGCCACACACGCCGATTAACATATCAGGCTTTCTGCGCTTCTTGTGTTTAAGCGCACCTAAGTTCCCGAATACACGAAGCTCAGCGTTTTCACGCACGGCGCATGTGTTATAAAGAACCAGGTCAGCCGAGTCTGTTTCGTTGCATAACTCATAGCCCATATCAGCAAGCATTCCCTTTATCTTTTCGGAATCGCTCTCGTTCTGCTGACAGCCATAGGTCTCGACAAAAGCCCTCGGAGCTGTTTCCTTTTGTGAGTTTAAAGCTCTGATTTTTGCAATAAAGTCACTCTGCTTCTGCATTTCCTCACTGCTGATATGTCTGTTTTCTGATTTAGATTTGTTTTCCATAATATAATTTTAAAAATATATTTCAAATATACTGCTTATTTCTATTTGCTCTCAATATGTCTGTACTTTTTATTTTCAATATCTCTGTACTTTTCAAGAATGTTATTAATTCTGCAAATCGGCGTAAGCAATTCACTTATAGACTTGTCCTCGTTTATCTTTTTGATAATAAGTGCGATGAACTTCGACATATCAACCTCGTGATACCACTCACAATCCTTAAGCTCAGGGCGTCTGTAAACAAGATTTGTAGTAAATACAGCGTCAATCATGCCTTGTTCATATGCCTGATTAAACTTATCAACACCCTCAGTAAACAAACCGAAAGATGAAAATACTATAATCCTCTTAGCTTTTCTCTTTTTGAGTTCGTGTGCAACATCAAGCATCGACTCGCCGGATGCAATCATGTCGTCTACCACGATTACGTTTTTATCGGTGATGTCTTTGCCCAGGAACTCATGGGCTACGATCGGATTTTTGCCGTTTACAACCCTTGAATAATCTCTTCTCTTATAGAACGTACCAAGATCCATGCCGAGAACGGACGAATAGTACATACACCTGCCCATTGCCCCCTCGTCAGGCGATACGATAAGCGTATTGTCCGTATCTAAAATAATATCGGAATTATAATTAAGGCATGCCTTAATCATCTGATATGTCGGACGTACATTCTCAAAGCTTCTGAGCGGAATTGCATTTTGAACCCTTGAATCGTGCGCATCAAACGTCAGGATATTGTCAACTCCCATATTAGCCAGCTCCTGGAGCATCATTGCACAGTCAAGCGACTCTCTCGCAACTCTTCTATGCTGTCTGCCCTCGTAGAGCATAGGCATAATAACAGTAATACGCTTTGCCTTGCCGCCGATAGCCGAAATAACTCTCTTTAAATCCTGATAATGGTCATCCGGACTCATCGGGTGCTCTTTGCCGTACATATTATAAGTAACACCGTAGTTAAACGGGTCAACGATAATATGAATATCATACGTTCTGACAGAATGAGAGATAACAGCCTTTGCTTCACCCGTACCGAACCTGGGACAGTTCGTAGGAATTAAAAAGCTGTCAATGTCGGAATCGTTGTCCTCATTGAACTTTTTAAGGTGAGCATTCACCTTTTCGGCTATATCCTCACAGCCCTTCATACCAATAATACCAAGTCTACCAAGATTGTAAGATTCTACAGGATTTTGTTGCATCTTTATAGTACCTTTCTATATAAAAATTATAATTATTCACGAGTTTAATAAATACAATAAAGCAGCCAAGCAAAATTTATTATTTTACTTGTTGTTACGCTTGAGCAGTTCATATCTGATATCCCAAAGCTTCTGCGATAAGTCAACAAAATATGTCTGAGGATTTTCAAAGCGTTTAACCTCGTCCCAGATAAGAGCAAGTGATTTTTCAGCATATTCTTTTATCTCTTGCAGCTCAGGCGAATTGTATACGAGCTTGCCGCTCTTGAATATCGGAACCTGAAGCTCAACCGCCTTAAAATTCGTAACAGTTTTACGTTTCCAGGTGTTTTGCGGATCAAAAATCTCATACGGCTTGCTCTCATCAATTACCTCATCATAAGTCGTAAGAACATCAGCTATTGCCATTCCGCTTTCTTTTGAATAAAGCCTTATAACCTTCTTGAAATACGGATTTGTGATTTTCTGAACATTCTCGCTTATCTTTATCTTAGGTATAATTTCGCCGTTCTCCTCAGTGGCGACAAGCTTGTACACCCCGCCGAAAACAGGCTCCGACTTTGACGTAATAAGCCTTTCGCCTACGCCGAAGGAATCAATTTTTGCCCCCTGCTGCAAAATATCGCGTATGATGTATTCATCAAGTGAGTTGGAAACGCATATACCTGCGCTTTCCCAACCTGCTTCATCAAGCATCACTCTCGCCTTTTTTGAAAGATATGTTATATCGCCGCTGTCAATACGTATACCGCATTTTTTGATGCCGAGCGGCTTTAAAACTTCATTAAACACGCGAATCGCGTTCGGCACACCGCTCTTTAACACATTATAGGTATCAACAAGCAGCGTACAGTTTTCGGGATAGCACTTTGCGTATGCCGTAAATGCGTCATATTCACTGTCAAAGCTCTGAACCCAGCTGTGCGCCATGGTTCCGAGCGCCGGAACGCCGAACATCTGATCTGATATAGTACATGCGGTTCCTGCAACGCCGCCTATATATGCGGCTCTTGCGCCGTAAATCGCCCCGTCATAACCCTGCGCGCGCCTTGAACCGAACTCCATAACAGGTATACCGTTTGCAGCGCTCACTATACGGTGACTCTTTGTAGCAATCAGGCTCTGATGGTTAACCGTAAGCAGAACCATTGTTTCAACAAACTGCGCCTGAATTATCGGACCTCTTACAGTGACAATAGGCTCATTCGGGAATATCGGCGTACCCTCAGGCACCGCCCAGACATCACATTCAAACTTAAATGTCGAGAGATAATCAAGAAACTCCTCGCAGAACATATTCTTTGAACGCAAATATTCAATATCCTCTTTGCTGAACTCTAAGTTATTAAGATACTCAATAAGCTGCTGAACGCCTGCCATAATGGCAAAGCCTGCCCTGTCGGGAGCCTGACGAAAATACATATCAAAATATGCAATTCTGTCACCCATGCCGCATTTTAAATAACCGTTAGCCATAGTGATTTCATAAAAATCAGTAAGCATAGTGTAATTCATTACTAAACCGCATCTCCTAAACCTGCACACCCACATACTGCGTAAATAATTAATAGGTGTATATTAATTTTTGACAAAGAATCTCCTTAACATACTTCTAATCAAATAACAGTATATCATTTTCGTCAAATTAAGACAAGACCTAATTCGATAAGAAATATAACAAAAGATTTCGCCGCGCTTTACAAAATCTTGACAAAAGCAACAAAAACCTATAAAATTAAGCTTGCTGATACGTAAAACAAGTTATAAAAAATTTTAACCCAGCATATCCCGGAGGTATGATAAGTTATGAAAAATCGGGTATTTATAATAGTATTTGCTTTAATTTTAGCTGTATCCGCAACCTCAATCTGTTTTTTCAGCCGTATTTCATCGGATGAAACAACTGCCGAAATTGTTCAGGACGGAACAGTCATAAAAACAATAAATCTAAGCCGGATTACCGAACCTGAAGACATAATCATCAGCTCGCCGGACGGCGGAACAAACACCGTCCATATCGAGCATGGCGCCATCTCAGTATCAGATGCCGACTGTCCGGACAGGCTCTGCGTCAAACAAGGGGAAATCACGAACGGAATATATCCAATCGTTTGCCTCCCTCACAAGCTGGTTGTAAGAATTGTTAAAGACGACGGACAAACCCCGCCGGAGGTTGACGCCGTAACCGGCAGATAATTCAGATTTAAATTTGTATTTTAGGAGAATTTGTTATTTAGGAGAATTTGTTAATGAAGCATAAACCGAAACGCTTAGTCTCAGTCGGTGCGCTTACAGCTGTTGCGCTGACCATTTTCGTGATTGAAAATCAAATTCCGCCGCTTGTCGCCATACCCGGAATCAAGCTTGGTCTTTCAAACATAATCACGCTTTTTGCACTTGTTATAATGGGTCCGAAAGACGCGTTTACAATATTGGTGCTGAGAGTAACTCTGGGCAGCATCTTCAGCGGTCAGATTATGACGCTCGCTTACAGCATGTCCGGAGGAATACTGTGCCTGCTTGCAGAAATAATTCTGGTTAAGCTTCTGCCTCTTGAAAATCTTTGGACAGTGAGCGTTATAGGCGCTGTTATTCATAATATAACGCAAATCGCTGTCGCAGCTTTGATAACAATGACCGCAGGCGTATTCTTTTATCTTCCGCATTTAATAATTGCCGGCATAATCACAGGAACATTTATCGGATTGTGCGTTCAGATTGTGATAAAAAAATCCGGGAATACCTTCAGAAAGCTCTTGTTGTAATACATTTGTAATATTTTTGAAACGTTGTTGAAATATTGCAGAAATTATCTATATCAGCGAACTGATAATTATATATTTTGCACAAAATAATTTAATTTATTTGTTTAAATTTAACCTTGAAAAAGCTGTTTTCTGAGATTATAATAATAAAAAGAAATTTTTAAACTCAAAACAATAAATAAACCTGTCTTTCGATTTAATGAACGGGATCGGAGGATGGGTTTTT